>DATLLB010000996.1:0-3205 GCA_035538075.1 Enhygromyxa sp. | reverse complement strand
GTCTCGTATTCGACGACCTCGGCGACACTCCGCTGGCCGAGGCCGACACGCGCGAGACCGCCGCTCCGCCGCGCCGACGTTCGCTCGAGCAGCTCCGCCACGTCATCGACGTCGGACACTACGAGCTGTGCGGCGCGTGGGGGCAGGATCGGGACCTGATCGTCGTCGGCTATCCCAACCTCGTGCTGCGCTCGACCGACGCCGGCGACACGTGGAGCCTCGGCGCGCTGCCGCTCGAGCGGCCCGCGGCGATCGATGGCGCGCAGCTCGACGACGGTCGCGCGCTGATCGTCGTGGCCGGTGAAGCGGGTGTGGCCTGGTCCTGGGACCGCGGCGAGAGCTGGGCGTCGAGTTCCACGCCGAGCCCGTTGCGGGCGGTCGCGGTCGCCCCCGACGGCCGCGTGTGCGTGCTCGGTCGTCGGAGCTGGGCGGTCGCGAGCGATCCCGCCGAGCTGGCCGCAGTCGAGGAGCACATCGTCTTCAAGGACGTGACCTTCGACGGCGCTCGCTTTGTCGCGGTCGCGATCGACGGCTCGGTGCTCGCGCTCGAGCGTGACGGCTGGCGGCAGCTCGCGCGGCTCGACGCGGACCCACGGGCGATCGCAGGGCGCGACGGCCTGCTGATGGTGCTCGCCAAGGAGGGCTGCGCGACCAGTGTCGACGGCGGCCAGCGCTGGACCTGGACGACCGATGAACGACTGCGCTCGGCGCTGGCGGCCGCGATCACGCGCGACGGCCGACGCTACGTCGTCGCCGAGCGAGTGATGACGAGCGAGGACGGCGAGCGCTGGCAAGTCGTGCCGGTCGCGGAGAACCTGAGTTCGTGCGATGTCGTGGTCACCGAGCACGTGGTGATGATCACCTCGTGGCGCGCGCTCACCCTGATCGGTCGCGGGTCGAGCACTGCCTTGTGCTTCGGCTCGGCCGAGTTCGTCGCGGCCCCCGACCACTACGAAGTCGCCGAGCATGGCTTCGCGCTGGCGAGCTTTCCGGGTGCCGACTGGACCAGCACGCTGTTCGCCGACGGCGATCGCTTGCTGCTCGCGAGCGACGAAGGTGTGCTGCTGTCCGAAGATCGCGGGCGCAGCTTCGTGCCCGCCGTAGTGCCGCGTTCACCCACGCTGACGAGCATCGTCGAGTACGGCGGCGAGCTGTGGGCGGCGTGCAATGGCGTGCTGCGCTCGGTCGACGGTGGGCGCAGCTGGGTTGCCGTCGACGCCCCGCAGATCACCGAATTGCATGTGACCGCCAGCGGTGAGCTGTTCGCCGTGCGCAGCGAGTGGTTGCTCCGCCACGATCTGCAGGAGCCTTCGGGCTGGCGGACTTGCCGACGCTTCGACGAGGACATCGAGCAGCTCGTGAGCGACGCGAGTGGGATCCTCCATGTGGTCGTCGGCGACACGCTGCATGCGTCGGACGACGGCGGCGCGACCTGGCGCTCGACCGCCTTCGACGAGCGCATCGTCGGGGTCGTGGCGAGCGCCGACGGACTGCTCGCGTGCGACCGTCAGAGCCTGCACGTGTCGCACGACGACGGTCGGAGCTTCGAGGCCCATCCGCTCGCGCTGTACGTCGACTCCCGCGGGCGGGGTGAGGTGTACTCGCTCCGCGGGAGCGCGAGCGGTGATCTCTACTTCTCGACCCACCAGTTTCTCCTCCACAGCACCGACCGCGGACGCACCCTCGCTCGCGTCGATGCGCCGTTCGTGAACGCCCACAACGTGATCTGCAGCGTGGTCGAGAACGAGGGCCGGCAGTATCTGCTGCTCGACACCCGCAGGTTGCTCGAGCGCGTCGATCGGTCGGAGCTCCCCGAGCCGCGCTTCGTCGAGCTCGGGGGCTGAGCATTACGCGGCGGGGATTCACGCCGGCGAGGGCATCGGTCCGCCCATCGGCTCCGAGGTGCCTCGCCAGGCCCGCAGCCGGAACGCGAGCGCGACCAGCAGCACACCGAACACCAGCGCGTAGGCGCCGATCAGCGAGAGCAGCACCAGCACGCCGGCGCCGGGGAACAACAGCAGCAGCACGCCAAAGATGATCGACAGCACGCCGCCGGTTGCGAGCATCCACTCGCCCTGGATGTGCCGCCTGAGTCGGAATGCGGCAGCGATCTCGGCCACACCCGTGATGATCGCCCAGACCGCGATCACGGTCAGCAGCGCCATCGCGGTCAGCTCGGTCCAGGCCAGCGCCACGATACCGGCGCCGATGCCCACCAGGCCCTCGAACACCAACCAACCCCAGCGACGCCCCTCGTGCGCGCGGCGGTAGGCGAAGGCCAGGTCGAGCGCACCGTCGACGATGGCGTAGATACCGAAGACCGTAGCGATCGCGAGCAAGGTGGTGCCCGGCGCTGCGAAGGCGAGGACGCCGAACAAGATCGCGGCGAGCCCCCGAATCAAGACGGCCCACCACCGATTCGCAATCACGCTGGTTACCCTGTTGTTTTCGATCGTGTCGATGACTGGCATGATTGCTCGCGATGAGCAATCAACGTGCCATGGCGTGTCGGGCGATCATGCGCGCGATTGCAGGTACGCCAGTCAACGCTCGATTAGATAATCTCGAGCTTCGAAGTGGGCCCGGCGCGCATACGCGTAGGTGGTCCACGGCCACAGCGTCGAGTTGATGCCGTTCTCGTCGAGGTACCAGCTCGAGCAGCCGCCAACGGTCCAGACCGTGCCTTCGTTGCCGCGCCGCACCTGCTCGATCCAACGCGCCTGCGCTGCGGCGCGCGGCTCGAGGCTGACGCCGCCGCCGCGCAATTGCTGGAGCGCGCCCATGATCAGCTCGAGCTGCGCCTCGATCATGATGATCATCGAATTGTGGCCGAGCCCGGTGTTCGGGCCGGTCATCAGAAACAGGTTGGGGAAGCCGGCGATGGTGGTGCCGAGGAAGGCCTCGGGGCTGCCGGACCAGACCTCGGCGAGCGTCCGACCGCCGCGGCCGCGCACGCGCTCGGCGAACGGCGGATCGTTCACGTGAAAGCCGGTCGCGTAGACGATGGTGTCGAGCTCGTGAGTGTCGCCGTTCGCGTCGACGATGCCGCGCTCAGTGACCTCGCGGATGCCTGCGCTCACGACCTCGACGTTCGGCTTCGTCAGCGCCGGGTAGTAGTCGTCGGACAGCAGCACGCGCTTGCAGCCGAACGTGAAGCTCGGCTTCAAGCGCTCGCGCAGCTCGGGATCGGGCACTTGCTTCTTCA
>DATLLB010000995.1:0-3260 GCA_035538075.1 Enhygromyxa sp. | reverse complement strand
CCGAAGCAGCGCTCGGCCCCCAGGCTCGCGCCAGCTTCTCTCGTTGGGAGCGTTCACTCGCAGCGCTCGGGGTCGGGCTCGAGCCGCGCAAGACCGACAATCGCATGCACCGCTGGGAGTGGTTGGTCACGCCGAAGGGCGAGCTACGCAAGAGCGACGCGCTCGATCATCACGCCACGCACGATCTCGTGGGCGCGCAGGATCCCGTGTGGGACCTCGTCGGCGCCCGCCATGAGCTTGGCCTGCGCGACTCGGAGTTCGTCGCGCTCACCGATCATGTCGCGCAGGCGCTCGGCCGCCGCTGGACGGCGACGCAGATCGACTTCTTCTCCGCCGCCTATCTGGCGCTGCAGTGCGGAGCCGCAAGCATGGCCGCGGCCACGGCCTCCAAAGCCGACGCCGCTCGGCTGCAACGCGAGGCCCAGCGCTACGCTCGTGCGCTCACGAAGATCGCTCCCAGTGCGCGCTGAAGCGCTGAATCTCGCGCAGCGTCGCGTCGAAGTCCCCCTCGAATCGCAGCGCCCGATCGTCCACGAACACGTGCGCCGCCGGCTTTCGATCGGTCACGTCATGGACCAGCTCGAGCAGCCCGTGACGCTGCAACCACGCGCGCGCATCGTCGCGCCAGCGAGTCGTGAACACGATCACGTCGTAGCCGAGCCGATCGAGCTCCTGCAGGAACTCGCGTGCGCCCGCGCGCGGGTCGTCCCAGTGCGCTTCACCCTGCCAGCCGCGGTAGGTATCGAGCACTCCGTTGAGATCGACGCAGACAATCGGGCGCATGGTCGTCAAGCCGCGTAGCGGCTCGTCATTCTTCCGCAGAACTCGGCGAACTCCTCGATCCGCTGCGGCGGCGAGGTGTGGTGCGGCCGTATCCCGCACGACTCGGGCGTGAAGCAGTAGGTGAGCGTCACATCGAAGGGCTCGAGCAGCTTCATCTGTCGATCGAACCACGCCTCCGCGTTCGGGCGCTGGCTGTCAGCCCAGCTCAGGCCCGTGCGCAGGCGCTTCACGCCCAGTCGCTGCAGCCAGCGCACGCCGTCCTCGAGGCGGTGATCCTCGAAGTGAAACCACTGGCAGATGCCGAGCTCGGGCGTGTAGCGATGAAAGTGACGCATCGCCAGCTTCGGCGTGCCGTCCTCGCGCAGCAGGCCCATGTAGAAGTGACGATAATAGGAAGAGCCCTCGGCCTCGCGGTGGCGGGTGGTCGCCGGCCATGCGCGCGGCAGATCGAAGAGGCTGTACCAGTGGATGCGATCGACGGCGCCGCCGAGCAGCTCGGCCGTGCGCTGCAGGCCAAATTCCTGCACCTCCTCGGCGCCGAAGGTCGAGACCCCGACCTCGCTGACCCACACCGGCTTGGACGTGACCGCGCGAATCTCCGCGAGCTTGTCCGGCCACTCGTGGATCTGCCAGTGGTTCCAGTCGAGCGGAAAGCCGTGGACCGCGACCACGTCGACCTTCTCGAGCACGCCCAGCTCGCCCATGCGCACGATGAAGCGCGGATCGATCGGCGAGATGCCGCCGAGCACCTTGGGCAGCGACGGGGCCTCGGCCGTGATCGCCTCCGCGGCCGCCGAGACCATCGCGGCGAACATTCGCCACTCGGGGTCAATCTCGAAGTCCCAGTGCGAGAGGTTGTTGGGCTCGTTCCACAGCATGATCGCTTCGATCATTGGTTGCTCCTCATTGCAGGTACTCGATCAGCTGCGCGGCGCGGCGCTCGGCGGTGTGCTCGGCCAGCGCACGCGCACGCGCGGCCGCGCCAATTCGCTGCAGCTCCGCGTCGGAGCAACGCAGCGCCTCGCTCACGTCCTCGCTCGTGCGCACGATCAACACTTCGCGATCCGGCTCGAAGAATGTATCGAGCCCCTCCCATTCGTCGCTCAGCAGCGGAACCCCGCAGGCGGCGGCCTCGAACAGCCGACCTGACGGACAGAAGCCGCTCGCGGCCATGGCCGCGCGGGTGATGCTGAGGGTCAGCCGCGACGAGCAGTAGAACGCGGGGTGCTCGGGCGGCGGCACGTGGCGGATGAACCACACGTTCGGCAGCCACGGGAAGTTGGTGGGGTACAGCGAGCCGCCGATCAGGAAGCGCTTCTCGGGCACGCGGCGGGCCGGCCCGAGAAACAGGCGCTCCAGCTGATCTTGGCGGTCCTCCGCCCAGGTGCCCAGATACGAGAGCTCACAGCTGTACCGCTCGTCTCGCGCGGTCGGTCGGTGGGCGATCGGATCGACGCTGCCGTACAGCGGCAGCGCGACGCTGGCCCCCAGCCGCTCGCGCAGCTGATCGAGCGCGCTGCCGCCGGTGTAGCTGAGCACTCGATCGAACCCGCCGAGCCCTTCGCGCGGCAAGTATTCGACGTCCTCGCCACGATCGAGCCGCGCGAGCGTGATCGGGGTGTCGAGGTCATAGAACACCCGCCGCGGTACCGACGACGCGAAGATCAGCTCGGTGGCCGCGCGCGCGTCCGGACAGTACGACGTGACCAAGGCCGCGTCCGCGCTGGCGAGCTCGCGCCGGGCTCGTGCGGCCGCCTCCTCGAAGGTCGCGTAGAGCACCAGCACGAAGTCTTCGGGCGCCGAGAGGTCGCGGTGGCTCGCGTAGTACGGCACGTCGCGCTCGAAGAAGAGCACGCGATGCCCGGCCCGCGCGAGCGCACGACACAGCCCGCGCCAGAGCGTGGCGTGCCCGTTGCCCCACGACGAGCTGACCGTCAGGCCGAACACCAGCACGTTCAAGCGAGCGCCCTCCCGATCATCGCGCGCACGTCCGGCCGCAGTCGCACGTGCGCGAGGTGACCTCGGGCGCGCGCGCTGAGGCGATTCCAGGAATAGGCGATCTTCTTTTGCGTGTGCTCGGGTCCGTAGTAATCGGCGAACCCGGCGCTATTGAGCGAGCAGAACGACAGCGCGTCGGCGTCGTTGAGCAGCGCGAGCTCGCGATCGTCCGACCGGCGCTCGTGTGCGGCGATCAATCGGGAGGTCTCGCGCACGACCACGTCCGAGAGCCTTGCTTCGCGCAGCAGCGCGGCCGCCAGCTCGGCGCCACGAGCCGCGTGCTGATCCTTGAATTGCTGATAGTCGCCCGCGTGCTGCTCGACTCGGCGCTCGGGCTCGCTTCGCAGCCGCTCGACGTCGTGAAGCAGCGCCGCGAGCTGCAGCGCCAGCGATGCGTCGGGGGTCAAGCGCAGCAGCCACTGCCAAGTGTCGAGCGCGTGATCGTAGTCCGCACGCACGAGCGGCAGCGACAGCGCGTG
>DATLLB010000994.1:0-7330 GCA_035538075.1 Enhygromyxa sp. | reverse complement strand
CTCCGTCCCCACCCCCATCCTGCGCATAATCAGGATCTCCCTCGCCCGGAGGTCCTTCGTCGCCGCCATCGATGCCGCCCATGTCTTCTACCGACTTGGCGCCGGGATCCAGACAAGCGAACGTCAGCGACAGCGATGCGACGACGAGGCACGAGCGATTCATGCAGCTTCACTAGCACCGTCGTCGACGGGGATTTTCGATCGACGTTCGAATCCCCATCATGCGGGGCCCATTCGCCGCTCGATTGCTCCCGCACGGCTTCAGCCGCTGCAAGCGCCCGATTCTGCGCTCACGACTTGAAGTCGAAGGGCAGGTCGAAAATGATCGGGATTCCGGCGGAAGGCAGCGTCCAGCGCTGAATCTTCTTGGCCGCGCACTTGGCCACGCCGTACTTGACCTCGTCCTTGGCGATCTCGACCTTCTTCACCACGCCGTCCTGATCGAGCGAGATCGTGAACACCACCTGTCCGGCCAGATCGGGCTTGCCGACCACCGCGTCCTGGTAGCAGGCCTGGAGATCGCCAACCCTGCCGATCACCGCCTCGCGGATCGCCGGCGTCATCTTGGACTTGGTCAGCTGTGGCTCTTCCGGCTTGGGCTCCTCGGCCGGCTTCGGCGGTTCGGCCGGCTTGGCCTCGGTGCCCGGCGCAGGCGTGGCCGCGGCGGCTCCGGCCGCGCCTGCTGCTGCGCCACCTGCCGCTGCGGCGGGCTCCGTCACACCGTTGGGTGCGGCTCCATTGCTCGGCGGCGCGGCTGCAGGTTGCGTCGCTGCGCCGCCCGGTGGTGGCGTGGCTGCGGCTGGCTTGGACCCGAGCGCGCCCGGATCATCGGGCGTCTTGTAGCCCGCAAACGGATTCACGCCGCCCCCAGCCGTGCCGCCGCTCGTGCTCGGCGTCGCTGCGCTCGAACCACGCACGGCGGACACACCCGAGCCTCGTCGACCGCTGCTCTGCGCGGGCGCGGGCGTCGGCTCCACGGCAGGCGCGAGCGCTTGGCCGAGCGGCAAGCCGGTCGCCGGATCGACCGCGCCCACGGCCTCCAGCGGCGGCGGCGGCTGAACCGGCGCAGCCTGCTGCTGCAAGGGCTGTTGTTGCTGCTGCTGCTGCGCGACCGCGGCGACGTCGTTGTTCTTGTTGCCGTTGATCGCAAACCACAGCAGCCCGAGCACCGCCACGGTCGAGACTCCGCCCAGAATCCACGTGAGCTTCGCGTCCGAGCGAGCCGGCCGCGCCGCGACGGCGGACTCGAAACGATCGTCATCGTCATCGTCGTCCCACTCGTCGCGTGGACGTGCAGCGCGGGCTCGCCTGGGCTCCACGCGACGCCGGGGATCGCGACGCTCTCCCCGAGGCACTCGGGCGGCCTTGCTGTGCGGACGCTCGTCGTCGAGCTCGTCGTCATCGTCGTCGAGCTCGTCGTCATCGAAGTCATCGTCCACGACCTCGGCCTCGACCGGCTCGCCCTTGCGCGTGCGGGCGCGTGACGGCTGCTCGTCGAGCGGCTCGGGCATGCTCGCGTCGACCTCCGCCGCTGCTGCGACCCGCGAGCTCCGACCGCGACGAGGCTCGGGAGCCAGCCGCGCCGCCACGCGAGGATCCATCGCGGCGGCAGCCAGCCGCGGATCCATGCCCATCGGCCACCCCCACGGCATTCCACCCGCGCCCATCGGCATCAGCTGCTGGGGCCCGAGCGCGACCAGAGACGAGGCCGACGCACGACCGCCGCGACGCAACGCTAGCGACGAGTGTCGAATCGCCTCGCGCACCTTGGGCGCGTGCTCGAGCTCGCGGCGAAGGCTGTCGAGCTCGGAGGGCATCGGGATCCCGAGCGCCTCGAACTCGGCGATCTCGGCCGCCTTGACCTCGGGATCGATGTCGGCGGTGACCGGACCCGCATCACGCCAGCGCTCGAACTCGAACGCGTCCTCCGCCGCCAACAACAGGATGTCTCGCGCGCTCGATTGGCCGTACATGTTCGCGTCTCCTTCGCGGCTAGAAGCCCAACTTCCCCAGCTCGTACCCCAGCGTGGTTCGAAACGCCCGCAGCGCGCCCGCAAACTCGCCCTCGCTCTTGCGCGCCAGCATCGGCGACGCGGTCTTGAGCATGCGCGCCGTCTCGGCTCCGCTGCGCACGTCGACGGCTGCGCCCTCCTGGGCCAGCGCCAACCAGGTGTGGGCGATCTCGCGGACGTCGGGGCTGTGGCTCTGCGTCAGCTTGTGCAGCACGGTGTCGACCGCCTGCGCGAGCATCTCGGGGTTCGAGAGCTCGAGTCGACGCATGCCGGTCGGCGGTGCGCCGGGCTCGAGCTCGTCGCAGCGCAGGGCGATGAACGTGGTCACGAACGCTCGCAACGAGCCACGCAGCGCAAAGTCGGGCGCCGTCAGCCGATCGAGCAGCCGAGCGCGGAGCGGGATGACCACCGGATCGAGACGCCCACGCGCGTCGGAGATGCCGGGGATCTCGAGCTCGCGCAGGACCTCGCGGATCAGCTCGCCGAGCGCATGAACGGCCGCTCGATCACCGGCGCGGATGCTGGCGAGGAGCTGCTCGTCACGGACGTTCGGCATGCCCGGCCATCATAGAATGCCGAGCACGCACCGGCCACAGTAGCGATTTGCAACGTGCGTCCCTGGGTCAACTCGGCCAAGGCGGCCGGCTCGCCACGAGCCGGCGCGCCTCCTCACCGAATCAATCGCCCTTCATCTCGCCGCGGGCGAAGATCGAGGCCACGTAGGTCAGCACGTCCGAGGCCGAGGCGTCGTCGTAGCCGTAGTCGCGGATCAGCCGTTGCTTGACCACGTCGATCTTCTCCTGCGACTCCTTGTCGACCACGTTGCTGACCAGCGACGTCAGCTTGATGCTGTCCTTCTGGTCCTCGAACAGCTTGAGCTCGAGCGCCTTGTAGAGCCGCTCGTTGGTGCGGAAGTCGAACTGCTTGCCCTCGACCGCGAGCGCACCGATGTAGTGCATGATCTCGCGGCGGAAGTCGTCCTTGCGGCTCTCGGCGATGTCGATCTTGGTCTCGATCGATCGCATCAGCCGCTCGTCCGGCTCTTCGTCCTGGCCGGTGTACTGGTTCTTGACCTTCTCGCGCTGCGTGTAGGCCTTGACGTTGTCGATGTAGTTGGCGCACAGCCGCGCGATCGCGTCTTCGTCGGCGCTGATGGCCCGCTGGACCTCATTCTTGACGATGTCCTCGTACTCCTGCTTGACCACCGCGAGCAGCTCGCGGAAGCGCTTGCGCTGCTCCTCGCTGGTGATCAGCGAGTGGCTGCGCAGCCCCGACTCGAGCTCGTTCATCAGCAGGAACGGGTTGATGTTGGTCTGCCCGCGATCGCTGACCAAGCAGTTGGCGATCTTGTCCTGCACGTAGCGCGGCGAGATCCCGTCCATGCCCTCGCGCTTGGCCTCCTTGCGCAGCTCCTTGACGCTGTCTTGCGTGAAGCCGGGCATGGTCTTGCCGTCGTAGAGCTTGAGCTTCTGCAGCGCGGTGAGGTTCTGCTTCTTGGGCTCCTCGAGCCGGGTCAGCACCGCCCACATCGCAGCGACCTCGAGCGTGTGCGGGGCGATGAAGCGGCCGCGCACCTTCTCGGGGTTGTAGTCCTTGACGTAGATCTTGATCTCTTCCTGCAGCTTGGTGATGTACGGGATGTCGATCTTGACCGTACGATCGCGCAGCGCCTCCATGAACTTGTTCTCGAGCAGGCGCTCGTACTCGGCCTCGTTGGTGTGACCGATGATGACCTCGTCGATGTCGGTCTGCGCGAACTTCTTGGGCTTGATCTTGCGCTCCTGCGTGGCGCCGAGCAGGTCGTACAGGAAGGCGACGTCGAGCTTGAGGATCTCGACGAACTCGATCAATCCGCGGTTGGCGACGTTGAATTCACCATCGAAGTTGAACGCGCGCGGATCGGTGTCGGAGCCGTACTCGGCGATGCGCCGGTAGTTGATGTCACCGGTCAGCTCGGTTGCGTCCTGGTTCTTCTCGTCCTTTGGCTGGAAGGTGCCGACGCCGATGCGATCCTCTTCGCTGATCAGCATGCGGCGCACGCGGACGTGCTGCATCACCTTGGCCCAGTCACCGCGGTAGATGGCCAGCAGCTCGCGGAAGATGAAGCGACACGCCGGGTTGAGCTGACCGGACACATACGGCACGAACGGCTTGCGACCGGTCGTCGCGTCGCCGGGATCAAACAGCCCGAACTCGCGAATGGCCTGCTCGCGCCACTCCGGCGGGATCAGCTTGAGCGGCTCCTCGTTCATCGGCGATCGGAACGTCTCCTCGCCGGCGGTCAGGTAGCGAAGCTCCTCCGGAAGCGTCCACTCGTACGTGTAGAGCGCGCCCTCGGGCGAGCGGCTGTACTCCTCCAGACCTTGCTTGAGCAGCCGAACGATCGTCGACTTTGACGAGCCGACCGGTCCGTGCAGGAGGATGATGCGCTTCTCGGTGCCGTAGCGCATCGCGGCGGCCTTGAGCACGTTGACCAGTCGCATCAACGCGATGTCGAGCCCGTAGATCGCGTCGCGCCCGCCATGGTTCAGATCCGAGAAGAACTTGTACTTGGTGATCTTCTTCTTGTTGTCGACGTAGGTGCTGGTCCCGGCGGCGAGGACCATGTCATAGAGGCGCTCGTGGGCGGTCCGGGCGATCCGGGGATTTTGCCGGACCATGTCGAGGTAGTCCTCGAAGCTACCTGACCAGTGCAGGTCCTCGTAGCGCTGATAGTCCTGGAGCGCGGCGATTTTGGAGACGAGGCTTGGCGTGCTCATGGTTCGGCTGGGTGGTTCACGGTCGCTGGCGCGAGGTCGGTCCCGAAGAGCTGGCGGACCGAGGTCGCGCGTCGGCAGCACCGTCGACCAAGTTCGGCTTAGCATACGACCGAAGCCGCCGTACCGGCCACCTTCGGCGCGCAACTCCTGCTCGACTCCTGCTCGGCGCTGGGCCGCCCCGGCGGCGGGCCCGAGTGCCCGCCGAGCGCGGCGACCGTGAGGCATGCCGTGACGAGCCGATCATGTACGTCCGGGTCGCTCCTCGCCCGGCGAGGCTCCGCGACCCGCGTGAGTGGTGGCTCGCGGCCGTTCGACCGGAGACGCTCGCAGCCGCGACGAACCTCGGTGCTACACTGCCCCGGCTACCGCCCCCCGCGCGCGGTCGCAAAGAGCCCACCGGCATGATTTCTAGGATCGAGAAGGACCACCGGCGCTTCCGCGAGATCGTTCGTGGACGAATCCGCGAGAACCTGCGCCGATACGTCTCGCGCGGGGACATGATCACGCGCAAGGGCAAAGAGACGGTGTCGATCCCGATGCCGCAGATCGACATCCCGCGCTTCGTTCATGGCGACAACAAAGGCCAAGGCGTCGGGCAAGGCGAAGGCGAGCCCGGCGATCCGATCGGCGAAGGCGAGGGTGAAGGCGGAGCCGGCAAGGCTGGCGAGGGTGAGGGCGACAAATCCGTCGAGGTCGAGGTCACGCTCGACGAGCTCGCGCAGATCATGGGCGAAGAGCTCGGGCTTCCTCGCATCGAGCCGCGCGGCTCGCAGACGCTCGAGACTGTGAAGGACCGCTACGTCGGCCTCCGCACGACCGGCCCCGAGAGCCTTCGCCACTTCAAGGCGACGTTCAAGCGGGCGTTGCGCCGACAGATCGCGATGGGCACCTACGACCCCAGCCATCCGATCATCGTGCCGGTTCGCGAGGATCGCCGCTACCGCTCGTGGAAGACCGAGCCCAAGCCGCAGAGCAACGCGGTCATCATCTACATGATGGACGTCTCGGGCTCGATGGGTGACGAGCAAAAAGAGATCGTCCGCATCGAGAGCTTCTGGATCGACACCTGGCTGCGCAGCCAATACAAGGGCCTCGAGTCGCGCTACATCATCCACGACGCGACCGCCCGCGAGGTCGAGCGCGAGGTGTTCTTCTCGACCCGCGAGAGCGGCGGCACGATGATCAGCTCCGCCTATCGCAAGTGCGCCGAGCTGATCGAGCGCGAGTTCGATCCGAGCAACTGGAACATCTACGCGTTCCACTTCAGCGACGGCGACAACTGGTCGGTCGACGACACCGCGGCCTGCATTCGACTGCTGCGCGAGCACCTGATCCCGGCCTGCAACCAGTTCGGCTACGGCCAGGTCGAGAGCCCCTACGGCTCGGGCCAATTCATCAAGGACCTGCGCTCGGCGTTCGGCAAGGAAGACCTGCTGGTGACCTCGGAGATCAAGACCAAGGACGACATCATGGACTCGATCCGCGAGTTCCTGAAGGGAGGTCGCTGAGTGGTCTCGCTACCCCGGCACCTGGCCGACCTGCAGATCGAGATCGAGGGCTACGCCCGCGAGTTCGGTCTCGACATGTTCACGACCGTCTACGAGCTCGTCGACTATCGCCAGATGTGCGAGATCGCGGCCTACGAGGGCTTCCCGGTCCGCTACCCGCACTGGCGCTTCGGTATGGAATACGACCGAATGATGAAGAGCCAGACCTACGGGCTCTCGAAGATCTACGAGCTCGTGATCAACACCGATCCCTGCTACGGGTACCTGCTCGAGGGCAACAGCCTCGTCGATCAGAAGCTGGTCATGTCGCACGTGTGTGGGCACTGCGACTTCTTCAAGCACAACCGCTTCTTCTCGCACACCGATCGCAAGATGATCGACGGCATGGCCAACCATGCCACGCGCGTCCGTCGGCACATGGACCGCCAGGGCGTCGACGCGGTCGAGAGCTTCATCGACGTCTGCCACTCGCTCGACAACCTCATCGACCCGTGGCTGCCGTTCCGCAAGCCGCAGCCGATCAAGCGCGAGCCCAGCGTCGAGGTCCCGATCAACATCGGCAAGCTCAGCGCCGATCGTTCGTACCTCGAGGAGTACATCAACCCGCCCGAGTTCATCGAGGAGCAACGCAAGCGCGCGATGAAGGAGCGCGAGCAACGACGTCGCATCCCGCCCAAGCCCGAGCGCGACCTGCTGGGCTTCTTGATGCTGCACGCGCCGCTCGAGGGCTGGGAGGCCGACGTGCTCGGCATCATCCGCGAGGAGGCCTACTACTTCCTGCCGCAGCGGCAGACCAAGATCATGAACGAGGGCTGGGCCACCTATTGGCACTCCAAGCTCATGACCACCCGAGCGCTGCGCGACGACGAGGTCATCGACTACGCCGAGGCGGCCTCGGGCGTCACCGCGATGGCCCCCAACCAGCTCAACCCCTACAAGATCGGCGTCGAGCTCTACCGCGACATCGAGGAGCGCTGGAACAAGGGCAAGTTCGGCAAGCAGTGGGACGAGTGCGACGATCAGCAGGCGCGCGACGACTGGGATCTCAACC
>DATLLB010000993.1:0-5833 GCA_035538075.1 Enhygromyxa sp. | reverse complement strand
CCGACCGTCGGCTCGAGGCTGCGGTTGCTGCCGACCACCACGCCGTCGCCGGCCTCATGCGTGAGGTAGTGCCACGCGTAGGGGATCAGCTCGGCGTCGAGGTCGTCGCGCCCGCGTTCGGGATGACCGGCCAGGTGCTCGAGTTCGAGGGCGCCACGTGGCTTCGTATTGGCGGAAGCAAGGACGCGAGGCTGCGCTCGAGCCACGCCGAGATCCTCGCCGACGCGCTGATCGATCTGGCCGAAGCTCAGCCGCTGACGCTGCTGTTCGAGGGGCCTCGCGCCTACGCCAACCTGCGGAGCTTCGCGCGCGCGTGTGCGATGGCGCTGGGCGATCGGGACTTCGGCGACGAGTTCGACTTCGGCCCCGACGAGGGCGACGAGGGCGAAGCCGAGGTCTAGGCAGCCTAGTCGTCGCCTAGTTGGTCGCTTAAATGAAGAAGACCGCCGGCGAACCGGCGGTCTTCTGCGCTTTGAGCAAGCGCGGAGGATCAATCCTCGCTGGCAGCGGCCTTCTTCTTGGCGGCCTTCTTCTTGCCGCCCTTCTTCTTGGCGGCCTTCTTCTTCGCGGGCTTCTCGGCCTTCTTCGCGGGGGCCTTCTTGGCGGCCTTCTTCTTGGCGGCCTTCTTCTTGCCCGCCTTCTTCTTGGCGGCCTTCTTCTTGGTCGGCTTGGCAGCCGGCTGCTCTTGCTCGGTAGCGTCGGTATTCATCGGGTGGACCCTCCTTCAGGGTGACGGTATCGCGCACCGTACAGAGAGGGATCATGCATGTCAACCCAAATTAACAACTTTGATACTCAATTATAGGAAGTTGAGTGATGGTTATACCAAGGTGAGTGATCTTTACCTACACCTACGCATCACTGATGTCATGTTCAGATAACTGCTGTTTAGGGACGGTAAAGCTGCGGTTGGCGCCATTGCGCCGAGCGTAACCGTTTGAACCATGTGTCGCAGATCGTGTAGGTTCATGTCGCCTATGCTTCCGATCGACTGGGCTCCCGAACTCCCTGCTCCGCAACCCGATCAGCTGGTCGTGCTCGTGGTTGGCAAGGATGACCTCGACTCGGTCACGCAGCGCTTCGGTGCAGGCGTGCGAGGGGCTCTCGAGGCGGCGGGCTTTCGTGGGGCAGCCGGTGACAGCTTCCGGTTTTCGACGACCGACGGCGGTTTTTGCCAATACCTGCTGCTCGGCGTCGAGGCGCTCGAAGGCGGCACGGTTCGCAAGCTCGGCTTCGATGCCGGGAAGGCGGCGCGGGGGGCGGGCGTCGCCAAGTTGGTGCTCGATCTGCGAGGCAAGCTCGGCGAGCTCGATGCCTCGCGCAGCGCCAAGCTGATCACCGAAGGGCTCGAGCTGTCGGGCTACGTCTACGATCGCTATTTCGGCGAGGACAAGCGCAAGCCGAGCAAGCTCGAAGCGGTGACGGTGGTGGCCGAGGGCGAGGTCACGGCTCGTCGTGGCGCGGCCAAGCACGGGCAGCTGATCGCCGAGTCGATCCGGCGCGCACGGGATCTCGGCAACGGCCCCGCGGATCTGGTCACGCCGACCTTCCTGGCCGAGGCGGCGAGCGAGCTGGCGGCCGAGCTGCGGGGAGCCGAGCACGACGTCACCTGTACGGTCCTCGATCTCGACGAGTGCGAGCGGCTCGGCATGGGCCTGTTCACCGCGGTCGCGCGAGGCAGCGAGCAGCCGCCGAAGTTCATCCACATGGTGTACCGGCCCAAGTCTTCGAGTGGGCTTTCGAGCGGGCAGGCGAGCAAGGGTCGCGTGTGCCTGATCGGCAAGGGCGTCACGTTCGACTCGGGCGGCTACTCGCTCAAGCCGAGCGACAGCATGATGCACATGAAGCTCGACATGAGCGGCGCCGCGGCGGTCATCGCCGCGATGTATGGGATCGCCAAGCTCGAGCTTCCCTACGAGGTCCACGCGATCGTGGCCGCGGCCGAGAACATGGTCAGCGGCAAGGCCTATCGGCTCGGCGACGTGTTCCGGGCCTCGAATGGCAAGACCGTGGAGATCAACAACACCGACGCCGAAGGTCGGCTGACGCTGGCCGACGCGCTGGTCTACGCGGCCAAGCTCGAGCCCGATCTGGTCATCGACTTCGCCACGCTGACTGGCGCCTGCGTCGTCGCCCTCGGTCCACACATCTGCGGCGTGATGACCCGCGACGACGAGCTCGCCAACCGCTGGCTGGCGGCCGGTGAGCTCGCCGGCGAGGACATGTGGCGGCTGCCGCTGCCGAAGGCGCTGATGAGCATGCTCGACAGCAAGATCGCCGACATGCGCAACACCGGCGAGCGCTACGGCGGCGCGTTGACGGCCGGGCTGTTCCTCGAGCAGTTCGCCGAGGGCAAGCGCTGGATGCACGTCGACATCGCCGGCCCGGCGATCGTCGAGAAGCCGTTTGGGGTCAACACCGAGGGCAGCTCCGGGATCCCGGTCGCGACCATCATCGAGTTCCTGTCGGCCGGCGCGGAGCTGCGAACGCCGGGCTGAGCGGATTGCAGCTCGCCGTCAGCAACGGCGCGGTCGGTGCTACGATGCGCCAGCGCCCGACGGCAGCGGACACTCGTGAGCGACGGCCCCGACCTCAGTCACTTCGTCCAGCATCGGCAGCTCGATGTCTACGAGCAGAGCATGGCTCGCCAGGGCTATGCCTACGGCGTCGACCTGCGACGCTCTCGATGGTTGGCCAGCTCGACGGTCGGCAACGCGTTGGTGCGCGCGGTCGATCGCGCGTGGTCGGAGCTGTCGGATCATCTCGCGCGCGAGGTCGTGCTCGAGGCTCGTCGCGCACCGCCGTCGCTGCTGCGCGAGATCGCCGGGCACATGAACCTGCTGCGTGCGCCGCTGCCCACGGTCAAGCTGCTGCGGCCCGAGCAGCGCGGGCGCTGGCCGTTGGTGACTCCGCTCGGGGCCACGCGAGGCGGGGCGCTGTGGCTGATCTTGGACGTCGACGCGCTCGCGGCTCTGGACGCGAGCAAGCGCGCGTTCTTGCTGGGCTCGGGGCTCGGTCACCTGCACTGCGATCACGCGGTGTTCTTCAGCGCGCACCTGCTGGCCAGTCGGCGTGAGGGCAACCTGTCTTCACGCCGCTTCTCGGCTGACGTGCAGATCCAAGCGCTGCGCTCGGCAATGGTGCCGTGGACCAAGGTGATGGTGTTCTCGGCCGATCGTGCCGGGCTGATCGCGTGCGGTCGGCTCGAGACCGCGGTCGCGATGATCGAGAACCCTCCCATTCCACTTGGTCCCGTGGCGCTCGGCGTGAGCGAGCAGTCGAGCTGGCTGCCGCCGTTGCCTCCGCCGGCGGTGCGGATCCATGCGCTCGAGGAGTTCGCTCGCTCGGCTCGCTTCGCCCGCGAGACGGCGCTGCGTGCCCGGCAACGCGAGCTGGCGCGCAACGTCACGCAGCAGGCCGGTGCCGAGCCGGAGTCGCCCGAAAACATCCACGTGCCGGCTGACGCGTGGACGCTCGCGCGGGTCGACGCGCGGCTGACCGCCCGCTTGAACCTCATCTGAACCGCCATGCTCGACGATCTGCCGACCCCCTCCTCGCGCGCGCGCACGGCCGAGCTCGCGGCTGCGGCCAAGCGGCTGTCCGAGCTCGCGACGGCGCTCGGCCATCACGACGTGGCCACGGCGATCCGCGACGACGCCAAGCGTCGCCTCGACGACGGTCGCATCCGCGTGGTCGTGCTCGGCGAGATCAAGCACGGCAAGAGCTCGCTGATCAACGCGCTGCTCGGCGCGACGCTGCTGCCGGTCGGCGTGACGCCGACGACCGGGGCCGTGGTTGCGATCCGTGTCGATCCCGACGGCTCGCATCGCACGGGGACCTTCTTGGTCAACGCCCACGGTGATCGCGTCGAGCTCGAGCGCGAGCGCTTCGACGTGCTCGCGCGCGGCAAGGACCAAGACGAAGGCGGACGCACGCCCGAGCTCCTGGTCGAGGCCGCGCGCATGCCCGCGACGCTCGAGCTGATCGACACGCCCGGCTTCAACGACATCGATCGCTTTCGGGCGGCCGTCAGTCGCAGCGAGCTGCCGCGCGCCGACGTGCTGGTGCTGGTGCTCGACGCCACGCAAGTGCTGGCCCGCAGCGAGCTCGGTCTGATCCGCGACGCGATCGCGGCGGTCGGCGGGCTCGAGGGCAGCGGGGCCCGCTGCGTGCTGGTCATCAACCGCATCGATCTGGTGCCCGAGGACGAGCGGCCGAAGATCGTCGAGCACATCCGGGCCTCGCTCGCCGAGGTGATCCCCGGCCCGCTCGAGCCGTTCTTGACCGACGCGAAGACGGCCCTGCGCGATCCCGAGGCTGCGAGCGAGCCGGCCCAGGCGGTCAAGCGGCTGCGCGAGGCGTTGTTTGGGCTGGCCGGACGCGGCCGCGAGATCCTGCCGGCCCGCGCTCGCGCGGCGATGCTGCGGCACGCCAAGCTGCTCGGCTACAACGCCGCGATCCAGGCCCGCGCGCTGCGGCTCGAGCAGGCCGAGATCGCCCAGGAGATCGCCGCGGTCGAGCAGGCCATGGCTGCGCAGGCGACCGACATGGCGAGCTTGCGTCGCACGATCGCCGAAGCCGACGAGCGCATCCTCGCGGCCAGTCGCGAGCGCCTGAGCGGCTTTCGAGCCGAGCTCGAAGAGGCCGCGCGCACGCAGATCCACCAAGCCGACATTCACACGCTGACGCAGGTGATCCCGGGCGCGATCCAGGACGCGTTCTTGGACTTCGTGCAGCACGAAGGCGAGCGCCTGCGCGCCGAGCTCGAGCAGCTCACCCGCGAGGTGTTTGCGACCCACGGCGAGCTCGCGCGGCGGCGCTTGATCGAGGCCACGCTGCCGCTCGGCTTTCGGGGGCCGGGCGTCTACGTCGAGCCGCCGGCCTTGCTGATCGAGGTCGGCATGCTCGCGCTCGGCTTGATCGGCACGATCATCTGGTACTTCGGCAACACGATGACCGGCATGCTGATGACCGTCGCCTCGCCGCTGACCACGGTGATCCTGCGCGAGAAGACGGTCCGCGACGCACGGATCCAGGCCCGCGAGGTGCTGCCGGGCGCGCTCGATCGGGCGATCGAGCAGCTGCGCGAGACCGTCGCCGAAGTGGTCACCCGCCACGGCGCATCGCTCGACGAGCACCTGCAGCTGGCCGACCGCGCGCTCGGAGAGCAGCTGCTCGACAGCCTGCGCGGCGCGGAGCGACGGCTGGCCGAGCACGAGGCCCGCATCGCCGCCGCGATCGCCAGCGCCCAGGGTGTGCAGCCGCCGAGCGCCGAGGCGCCCAGCTCGAATGGTGAGGGACAGCCGGCCGAGCGTCTGCGCGAGCGCGTGTGTGCGGCCGCGCGAGCCGAGCTCGGCGGGCTCGAGCAACAGCTCGACGCGCTGGTCGACGAGCTCGCGCGCATGAACCTCGACGAGCCGAGCGGCGAAGACTCGGGCAGCGACGACGCGACCGAGCCCGAGATTCCGCCCGTGTTGCATTGATCGAAGCTGAATTGGGGGGCGAACGCATGGCCGACGATGACAGCAACCCCTTTGGCGAAGCCGGCAAGCAAGCGCGCGAGTGGGCCCGCAACTTCAAGCTGCGGAGCGTCGGCGACAAGCTCGGTGGCTTCGCTCGCAAGGTCCGCGATCTCGCGGTCGAGGTCTCGGAGAACGTCGGCGTGCCGGAGGCCGTGCGCGACGCGATCGACGAGGCCCGCGCGATGCGACTGGCCGGCGACTCGGGTCAGGCTCGCACGGTCTTGCGCGAGCTGATCGAGGCCCACCGCGACGAGCCGGCGCTGATCAACGCGCTCGCGCTCACTGCCGTGCACGCGCCCATCGATCAAGCC
>DATLLB010000992.1:0-6456 GCA_035538075.1 Enhygromyxa sp. | reverse complement strand
ACGACGGGCTGATCGACGCGAACTTCGGGCTCACGGCTCGCGGTCGTCGCTATCGAGACGCTCGCTGACCGGCGCACGATCGTCGGAGTGCGCCTCGCGATCGCGCGGCTGCTCGGCGCCGCGGTGCTGTTGGCCTCGCTGGTCACGGCTTGCGAGGCGCACTCCGACGATCGTGCGCCGGTCAGCGAGCGTCTCGATAGCGACGACCGCGAGCCGTGAGCCCGAAGTTCGCGTCGATCAGCCCGTCGTCATAGAGCGTCCGCGCCCACGTCCATGGCGGCTCGGTGGTTCGTCGCTCGACATGCGCGATGAGGGCTTCGAGCGCCTCCGGGCCGGCTTCGAACTGCTCGGCAAACTGCGAATCACCGTGGAAAACGGGCGTGGTGATCGGGCTACGCAGCGGACGTCGATCGACGATGTCACGGTCGACGATCCACACCTGCTCGTGCTCGGTCTCGCGGATCACCAGCGTGGAGTCGTACTCGGAGCGCCCGCGAAACAGCGGCGCCGGCTCGCTCGGGATCAGCTCGTGCGGCTCCTCGGCGCCGCGATAGAGGTGCTCGCGCCAGCGCATCTGTTCGCTCGCGTCCGGCACCCAGCGGGCCAGCGCCGTCTCGAACTTCTCCTCGAGCTCCTCCATGCGCGCTCGCTGGCGGCGACGCCAGCTGCCCGCCACGCCCTCGCGCGCATGCTCGCCTTGCACGTGGTGAAACTCGCGGGCGACGTTGCTCAGCTCTGCGATGGGATGCACACGCACCTCCGACTTCGCGAAGCGGTGCAACCCGCGTTCCAGCGCACACGCGCTTCGTCGAGCGCAGCGCCACCAAGCCGGCGGCATCGGCGGTGATACCATCCCGCGGCGCCATGTCCGAACTCTACTCCGTCCGCGTCGCCGCCCGCCCTGATGATCGTACTGTCGATCTCGACATCAAAGTCGTGCATCCCGACGCGATGCACATCCCGGAGTCGCCCGGCTTCGCGTTGATGCTGCTGCACGATCGGGCGTCGGGCGACGCACCGCTGGCCCGCGAGCTCGACCTGCAGACGGTCATGAACTCCGAGTGGGCGAGCGCGAACGCGAGGGCCTTCGTCGAGTCGGTCGAGCTGCTGTCGAGCAAGAACGAGCCGCCGCCCGAGGCGCTCGACGACTACGATCACCGCTACTGGAAGAACTCGGCGAAGTGGTTGGAGGGGCGCCTGCGGATCCGCGCGACGCACCCGGCCTGGGTCAGCCACGTACCCAGGTCGTGGGACAGCGCGGCGTTCGACCCCGCGTCGGACTACGAGCCGAGCCCGCCGGCGAGGCCCGACGAGCAGCACGCGATCGTGCTCGAGACCGACTTCGAGCGCTCGGAAGGCTTCATGCCCGCGCCGCGCCTGATGATCGCATCGGAGGTCGGCGCCGATTGTCCCGAGGTGATCTGGATCCCGCGCTACGGCGCGCAGGCCTACGAAGCGCACGAGCGGCGCTCGGGCATCGACATCACGATCGTCGCGCTGCGCGAATGGATGGGTCGGCCGCTGATCTGGCGGATTGAAGGTGACGACACGCGCGTGGGCATCGTGGCGAAGATCGAGGACGGTCGCGTGGCGCTGGTCTCGATCAGCTCCGGCGGCCGATCGACGCGCTGGAGCGATCCCTCCGGCTTGTCGTGGATCGGCCTCGCGGCGTTTCGGCGCGGCACGCCTCGGCTCGCGCCGCCGCTCTCGCTCGAGCGAATGCTGGCCCACGCGAACCCGGCCGCGCTGGTCGAGCGCGTGGACGGGCGCGAGGTGACGGTGAAGATCCACGTGCTCGCTGCCGATCCCGGCATGCAGCGGCCGCTCACCGCCGCCAACGTGCTGCGCTTGCTGGCGCTGCCGGCCCGGCCGAGCTGGAGCGACTTCGACGGCGCGACCGCGAAGCTCGGGCTCGCGCTGCAAAGGCAGATGCAGACGCGCGGGATGAGCTGGGACACGGAACTCTATTCGATCGTCGCGCTCGGCTTCATCGAGTCGTATCAGGCCGAGACGCCCGAGCGCCCGCGCGCGGTCGATCTCGATGAAGTCGAGCGGTCGCAGGCGATCGAGTTCATCGAGCAGCGCCGCTGGCCGAGCTTCACCGTGACTGCGGTCGTCACCGACGCCGCTTGGCTCGAGCACCTCGAGCATGCCGGGCCCTGGTCGGTCGACTCCGAGCAGCTCGAGCCGCCGCAGGCGTGGGACGAGGATCCGGTGACTTGGGACCCTGCGCTCGCGCGCGACGAAGACGACGACAACGACAACGACGACGAGCCCGAGGTCACGACCAGCACGCTGCGTCGTCGCTTCGAGCTGCCCGGGCCGGTGACCAAGTTCACCGCGACCGGCGACGATCCTCGCAGTGTGCTGCGCGACCACGGCATGTGGGAATTCGTCCAGCACCCCGAGGCCCGCGACAACTTCGAGGCCGCGTGCAAGCTCGGCAACGTCGAGGTTGTGCGCGCCTACGTGGCGCTCGGCATCGACGTGAACAGCCACACCGACATCTCTGGCGAGACGCCGCTGATCCGCGCGGCCGAAGGCAACCAGCCCGAGGTCATCCGCGTGTTGGCGGAGGCCGGCGCCGATCTCCAGGGCAAGGACGGTGGCGGCGACACGGCGATCATGACCGCGGTCAACTGGAACACGCCCGCGGCTCTGCGTGCGCTGATCGAGGTCGGGGCCGATCCCGACGTGCCGGACAACTACGAGAATTATCCGCTGGTCAAGGCAGTCGAGGAGGGCCACGACGATCTGGTCGAGATCCTGCTCGAGGGCGGCGCCTCGCTCGACGCTGGCGCGAACACGCGAGACAGCGCGCTGCAGTGGTGCGTGCACAACAACAGCGAGCGCCTGCGCGAGCTGCTGGCCCGCCAAGGCGCCGACGTCAATCAGGTCAACAGCATGGGCGACACGCTCCTGCACCTCGCGGTGGTGCACGAGCAGGACGACGCCGCCGCAGCGCTGATCGAAGCCGGCGCCGATCTCAGCAGGCGCAACCGCTGGGGCTGGACCGCCCGCGACGTCGCCGAGGTCAACAACGCCCACGGCATCGCGGAGCAGCTCGACGAAGCCGGCGCGCAGCTGACCATGGGCGACGCGGCGGCGTTGTTCCGGGCGGTGGCCGACGGCGACCGCGACGGCGTGATCGCTGCGCTCGATCGGGGCCTCGACGTCGACACCCGCAACCCGCAAGGCCAGACCGCGCTGCTGTGTGCGATCAGTGGCGGCCACCTCGAGCTGGCCGAGCTGCTGCGCTCGCGCGGCGCCGACATCAACGCCCGTGACGCGCACGAGAACAACGCGCTCGAGTACGCCGACTCGACCGACGCGCGCCGGTGGTTGCTGCAAAACGGCGTCGAGGCGGCCTACCGCGACAGCAAGGGTGTGCTGCAGCAGCCCGGCGTCGAGGCGGTGATCGAGGAGGACGATCACGAGCTGCTGGCCGTGCTGCTCGACGCCCGCACCAACTTCTCCGATCTCTCCGATCTCTCGGCCTGCCACCTGTCGCTGATCTGGGGCGACTTCGAGGATCGCCTCAAGCAGCGCGCCGAGACCCTCCGCATCCTCGGCCGCGCCGGAGCCGATCTCGACGCGCCTGCGCCCGGCGAGGGCACCTCGCTGTTGATGGGCTACATCAACCGCGGCCACGAGCCGCCGGCCATGGCGTTGCTCGAGGTCGGCGTCAACCTCGAGCATGAGGACAAGAACCACACCACCGCGCTGATCAAGGCCTGCAGCGAGTACTCGAACCACGACGAGTGTGCCCGCATCACTCGGGCGCTGCTCGCCGCCAAGGCCGACTACACCAAGACCGACTGGCTGGGTCGCAGCGCCTGGGACTCGGCCGAGAGCGTCAGCAATCAGGAGTGCGTCGACGCGCTCGAGCAGGTGTTCGCACAGACGCTGCGCGACGCGCTGGCCGAGTGTGGCCGCGATGAAGACAGCGACCCCGAGGATCTCGATGCTGCGGTGTTCGAGGCGCTCGCGCGACGCAGCAATCAAGAGACGCTGCTGCACTGGGTGCGCAAGCGCGAGCATGCGATCGTCCGCGGGCTGCTGCAGGCTGGCTTCGATCCCAACCCGCCGCAGCGCAATCGCCATGGCCTGCGTCCCGGCAACCTGCCGCTGACCGCCGCGATCTCGGCAGGCGACGTCGCGATGGTCGAGATCCTGCTCGCCGGCGGGGCCGATCCCAACCTCGTGCAGAGCTATGGCAGCACCGCGCTGAGCTACGCCGTCAGCGAGAGCGGCGGCAACGTCGAGATGGTGCGACTGCTGCTCGCCGCCAAGGCCAACCCGATGCCGGTCGACGACTCGGGCCACACGCCCCTCTCGACGCCGGCCGCCCACGGCAACATCGCGATCCTCGAGCTGCTGCTCGAGGCCGGCGCGAGCGTGCAGCCGTTCGCGTCCGGGTACTTGCCGCTGCACGCCGCCGTGCGCAACGGCAGCTTCGAGGGCACGCAGTGGCTGCTCGCCCACGGAGCCGACATCGACGCGCGCGACGAAGGCCGCGAGACACCGCTGCACGTCGCGATCGAGCGCGATCAGATCGAGATCGCGCTCGCGTTGATCGCCGCCGGGGCCGATCCCAACGTGCAGACCAGCGACGAGCACCGCATCACGCCGCTGATCCGCGCGACCAAGTCGGGCAACGTCGAGCTGATCGAGGCGCTGCTGGCCGCGGGCGCCGATCCGCACGTAAAGGACGCCGACGGCCAGTCTGCGATCGATCACGCCAGCTACCGCGAGGAGCTGCGCGTGCTGTTCCCCGAGGCCGGCGAGGCGCCACGCTTCGAGCGAGTCGAGCGCGAGCTCCCGCCGCTGCTGCGGGCGGTGCATCTTGGCGACCGCGAGGCCTTCACTCAGGCGCTCGCCGAGGCCGACGACATCGACGTCAGCAACTATCGGGGCGACACGGCGCTGATGCTCGCGATCATGTTCGGTCAACGCCACATGGTCGAAGCCCTGCTCGAGGCCGGCGCCAACGTGGCGGCCGCGAACGCCAAGGGCGACACGCCGTGGACCTACGCGTTCACCTCCGGCCGCGAGGAGCTGCGCCTGCTGCTCGAGGAGCGCGGCGCGACCACCAGCATGGACGCGCTCAACCAGATGGCCGCACAGTCCATGCGCCACGACGCCGTCATGCAGGCGATCCGAGCCGGCGACGTCGCGCGGGTGGCCAAGCATATCGACGAGCTCGACTTCGACGTCGACTTGCTCGGGCGCGTCCGGCCACTGGGGGTCGCGATCGATCGCGGGGATGTGGCGCTGATCCAGCTGCTGCTCGCCAAGGGGGCGGATGCGTCGCTCGATGCGGGTGGCGGGCAGAGCCTGCGCGAGCGAGGTGAGGCCGCGGGGTTTGGGGCGCTGTTCGAGTGAGCGCTCAAATCACGAGGAGCACACGCTCCCGGATCGCCGCTCCAAGTGTTGTTCCAAGGCGGCCCGATTGATACAGTCCCGCATGGCCAAGGTCGTGCGGGTGCAGCAGGGCGACTGTATTCACAGCATCGCCTTCGCCAACGGCTTCTTCCCCGACACCATCTGGAACCTGCCCGAGAACGCCGACCTCGCCCAGCTGCGCAAGGATCCATTCGTGCTGCAGCCCGGAGACGAGGTCGCAATCCCCGATCTGCGCCAGCGGATGGAGATCGTAGCGACGGGTCAGCGTCATCGCTTCGTCCGGCGTGGGATCCCGCTCTCCGTCCGCATCCAGCTGATGTTGGGTGATTGCGTGCTGGCCGACGCGCCCGTCGACGTCGAGATCGATGGTGTTCACCGCGAGCTCGTCAGCGACTCCGATGGCTGGCTCGAGATCCCGATCACGCCGACCGCTCGCCGATGCGTGCTGACCCTCGAAGACGGCGACAGCTTCGCGCTCGCGCTCGGGCACCTCGATCCGATCGACAGCATCGCCGGCGTGCAGGGTCGCCTGCGGATCATCGGATTTCATGACGGTGTCATCGACGGGCAGATGCGCGAGCACACGGTCGCTGCCCTCCAGCGGTTTCAGCTCGCCCACGGGCTCGAGCCCACTGGCGAGGCCGACGAGGCCACCCGCACCAAGCTGCAAGAGCTGACCCGCCGATAGACTCATGAATGTCATCGTTGATGTTCTGGACAGCGAGACACTCGACGCCTTCGCGCTGCGCGTGGGTCGGAGCGTCGACCAGCTGCGCGCCGACAACCCCAACCTCGACCTCGCGCTCGCCGACGTCGGACGTCGGGCCGCGGTCGATGCCGATCCCAAGGCCAACGGCTTCGCCCGTCTCGACGTGGCGGTGAAAGAGACCGAGCTCGACCCCACGGAGACGCTCGACGACTTCGAAGCCCGCGTGCCGGGCTGTAGTCGTGAGCAGCTGCGCCTGCTCAACCCCGAGTTCGACGCCAAGCTCGCCAGTGGTTTCTACGCCAGGCACGTCCTGGCCAAGCCACACAAGTACTTCCCAAGGC
>DATLLB010000991.1:0-10438 GCA_035538075.1 Enhygromyxa sp. | reverse complement strand
GAATGGCGAGGAGCCGATTTTGGAGTGCCTGCGCGACGCGAATGGGTACGTGATCGATCCGCAGAGCGACACCTGCGCGATGCCGAGCGACAGCGCGAACGTGTGCTTCGCAATGCTGGTCGACTCGGGCGGGCAGACGGTCAGTCCCCACGACGACATGTCGCCGGAGTGCGTCGAGAATTCCTACAATCTGGAGTTCAAGCTGATCCGGCGGCCGGGCTTCCCTGCACCGGGCGGGACCTCGATTTCCGCGAGCTGCTCGCTCGCGGACTTTCCCGACGTCTCGTGCCCGGGCATCGGCGGGGGGTGAGCTCAGAACGCTCCGGCTGCGTTGCCCAATCAGCGATCGCGCGGCGGCGCCACGTAGTCCGCCGGCACTTTGACGGCGACCGACTCGATCCGATGCCGCGAATACATGTGGCGAGCAATCTCTTTCGGAATGCTCGGAGCCGCGAGCACGCAACGCACCTGATCGCTCGCCAAGTCATGCAAGACTCGCCATATCGCGCGATATTTGGCTGCTTGCGCGTAGAGCTCAATCGAGCGCTCGCCAACCCGCGGCTTCACCTCGATCAGCACCCGGTACCCGGCGGCGTCCCGCACGATCACGTCGACTCGATCGTTGGTCGGCACGCGCAGCGAAAGCTCGAGGGCTGACGGCGTCCACGGTCCGCCATCGAGCTGCTCGAGCGCCTCGTTGGGGTGCGTGTGAATGTAGTGCTTGATGTTCCAGTGCTCGTCGCTCTCGCGCAGCTCGAAGTCAGCGCGCGCGTCGTGAGCGTGAGCGCGGCGGCCCAGGCTCGCTGCTTCTGAATACGAGAACGCAGTGGAGCGCTCTGGCGCGGGCGGCAGGCGGCCGTGGAGCGCGATTGTGCCGTCGCCGAGGTCATCGACCAGATCCGACAGCGCCGCCTGCAGTAGCGCGAGCGTGAAGTAGTTGGGCCGCGCCTTGCGTGTCTGGCCATTCGCGGCGAGGTCTCGCCAGACCCTGAGTATCTCGCCGCGGAGGATCGGGGTCTTGTTGGTGCGGCCCTTCTCCGAGGCTCGCTCGATCCGAACACCGTGGACGCTCGTGATCGTGTTGACGACACCTTCGCGAAGTGTCGGCACCGGGTGGCCATCGGTTGCTCGTCGTTCGGCAAACTCGCGAACGCGTGCCCAAACTTCGTCTTCTGTTGGCAACCGTCGCCGACGCCTGTGAGCCATTGCCAACAGTATCGGGCAGCGTTTGCGGTGTCCGCCACTTCTTCCTGCAGCGCGCATGCGAACGCGGTGCGTGACCGACCCGAGTCGTGCGAGCATCCCCGCATGCGCCGTGGCTTGCTCGTTCTGCTGCTCCTCGTGCCGGTCCCCGCCCTGGCCTCGCTGCCCTCGCTGACGCCTGCGCCCGCGTCGTTGATCGGCGAAGGCGTGAGCGTGGCCGAGCCGTGCCAGTATCCGACGGCAGCGCTGCTTGGCGCGGGCGGGTGCTCAGGCGTGTTGATCCACCCACAAGTGATCATGACGGCGGCGCACTGCATCGGTGGTGCGGGGCCGTCGGAGATCCGCTTCGGCGAGCAGGCCAATGCGCCCGCGCGCACGGTCGCGACCACGCAGTGTGCCGCGAACCCGAGCGCCAACGGAGTCGGCGCAGCCGATTATGCCTACTGCACGCTGGCGGAGCCGGTCGATCTGCCGCTCGCGCCTCCATTGCTCGGATGCGAGCTCGAGTGGTTGGCGGCTGGGCAGCCGATGGTCACGGTCGGTTGGGGCAATGGCGAGGGTGGCGGTGGCATCAAGCGAATCGTCGATTCGGAATTCATCGGCTGGAATCAAGGGATGGTCGTGGCCTCGCCAGCGCCGGCGGAGGCGTGCAGCGGTGACTCGGGCGGACCGACATTCGTGCAGCTGCCGGATGCGAGCTGGCGGACGGTGGGGGTCAGCTCGGGCGGACCGGCGGGGCAGAATGCGGGGTGCATCAGCTCGGTGTTCGTGGTGCCGGTAGCGGAGGCCGCGGTGTGGATCGAGGCGGAGACGGGGATCGACATCTCGCCGTGCACGCTCGGCGATGGGACCTGGGCGGCGAGCTCGAGCTGCACGGGGTTTGCGATGAATCCGGACGTCTCCAGCGTGTGGACGGATGGGCTGTGCAGCGATGAAGTGTCGGGACCGTCGAGCAGCTGCGGGCCGAGCCGCGAGCAGAGCGAAGAGCTCGAGCCGCCGACCGTGGCGATCACGATGCCGACCGACGGCAGCATGTTTGCGGGGCCGCAGGCGATGATCGATGTGCTGATCGAGGCGGATGACGGCGCAGGCGTGGCGGTGATGGAGGTCGCCCTGCTGGTCCACGACATGACGGTGGACAGCGAGACGATCGAGGTGCCGCTCGACGAGCCGGCGAGCTGGGCGTTCGCCGGGTTGATCTTCCCCGAGGGCGTGTGGGAGCTACGAGCGATGGCGACGGACTATTGGGGCAACGTGGGCGAGTCGGAGGTGATCACGATCGTGGTCGGCGAGCCGCCGACTGGCGATGGTGATGGCGACGGCGATCCGGGCGATGGCGACGGCGATGGCGATGGCGACTCGGGCGACGGCGATGGTGACAGTGATCCGACGACAGACGGAGAATCGGGCGAGAGCGGACCGGGGATTGTCTCCGACGAGGCGAGCGGGTGCGCGTGCTCGAGCGGCGCCGACCAGCCGAGGCCGTGGATGCTGGCGATCGGGCTGCTGGGATTCGCAGCGCTTCGCCCACGACGCGCGCGCTTGGTTTAGCCCATCCGCGCGAGCAGCTGATTGACGACATTCCAGGTACGCACGGTGCTGATGGTCTTCAGCTTGGAGTCGAACCACGCGTTGCTCAGCTTGGTCCGCGCGAGGCCCTCGGGGCAGTGCATGTAGATCTGTCGACCGATGACCGCGAAGCGATCGGGCGGCGAGCGATCGGGATCGAGCTCCTCGATCCGCGCAGGCTCGGGCTCGACGGTCAGAAACGCGACGTGCAGCTTGCTCGCGTCGCAGCCCTCGGCGAGGAACGGGTTTTGCTCGCACGCGGCGATCAGGTCGGCGTGCGAGCGCAGGATGACCGGCGACTTGACGCCAAACTCCTGCTCGAGCAATGCGGTCACCTGCTCGGGCAGGCGCTTCAATAGCTTGGCTGGCGCCCGAAACAGCACATTCCCAGTGTTGCCGCGGGTCGTGACATCGCTGCAGCCCAGCTGCTCGAACGCGGCCGCGAGGTCGCGCATCGCCAGCTTGTTCTTGCTGCCGAGGTTGATGCCGCGCATCAGCGCGAGGTGCAGGGGCTTGCTCGCGGTCTTGGCCATGGCGCCTCGAAGGTTAGCAGCGCAGATAAAAGTCTTCGCCCATGCCGAACATGCCGTCGAGCGTGATCGACTCGCCGTGCGGCCCACGCAGGCGCCCGCGCACCTGACCGAAGGGGCCGCGATAGCGGCTCTCGATCACCAACGCGTTGACGCGGACGTGACCGTCGACCTCGATCACGAAGTCGACCTCGACCTCGCCGGCCTCGTCGCGGATCTCCCAGACCTCGGGCGAGCGATCGGAGCGCCGCGCGAACTGGACTGGCGGCAGCAGGTGCACGCGGCCGTCGATCCACAGGCAATTCTCGTTGTAGCGGACCGGGTCGATCGAGTCGTTGCGCGTCAGGTTGAAGGCGATGCGCCGGCCCTGACCGTCGAAGCCGCCGCCGGTCACCCAGTCCCAACGCATGACTCGCGGGTAATAGCCCTTGTGATCGTCCATCAACAAGAAGCTGTCGTCGCGCGTGAATGTGATGATCTGATCACCCAGCCGCAATTCGCCGGTCAGCGCCAAGCAGCCCTTGTGCGAGTACATGCCGCGATTCTCGGCGAACGGGATGCTGACGACCTCGGGCTCGCAGCCGTCGGCGTGGGCGGTGACGGTGCCCGACAGCGCGGGCATGTCGGCGCTCTCGGGCAGCGCGAGCGTGATGTCGATGCGGTCCTCGGCCAGCTTGTTGACGAAGCGGATGGCGGCGTCACCCTGCGCCCAGCTCATCTGCGAGTCGAGCAGGTTGCGCGGCGCCTGCAGGGCCCAGCCGGGCAGCTTGGCCTCGAACAGGTGCTTGCGCCGCTGCTCGCGGTCGTAGACCTTGACCTGCGCGAGCGCGAGCAGCTTGGCGTTGAACAGCGCGACGATGATGAAGTAGCGCTGATTGCCGAGCTGAAAGGCTTGCCACTCCTTGAGCCGCAAGGCCCGGAGCGGCCGCGGGATCGGCAGCGACCACGGCCGCGCGTCAATCAGGTTGACGTCTGCGATCGCGCCCGCGAAGGTGCCGAAGCGAACACGGCCGCCGTCGACCAGAGACTGAGGTGGCTCGAGGATGGTTCGCATGCGCGGTGTCTAACCGATCAGTGGCGCAAAAACACGCTTGTAGCCGCGATCACGACTTGCTATCGCTCTCGTAGACGACAAAGCCTCGACCGCGAAGGCGCACGCGAAAGCACCGGGACTGGTCGAAGACCTCACCATGCACGGGATTCTGGTAGATGAGGACGATCTTCCGCGGGCTCTCGAGCAACGACTCTTCGATCCTTCGCAGCAGCGCCTCGACGATCGGGCGCTCGAACGGGTTGAACATGTAGAGCACGCTGGGCTCCGGCGGGAAGCGGTAGTCGAGCACGTCGGTGCAGACCAGCGAGAAGTGGTCGCAGCGCTGGCCGGCGTCGGCGTAGGCGTCGAGGTTCTGCCGGGTGATGGCGATCAGCTGCGGCGATATCTCGACGCCGATGATCTCGCGAAACGGCCGCGACGAAGCCAGCAGCAGGCAGCGGCCCTTGCCCGCGCCGATGTCGACGAACACGAACTCTTCATGCCGCAGGTCGTCGAGCGAAGCGAGCGCGTCGACGAACACATCCAGCCGCGAGGGCATGTAGCCCTTGTAGAGCGGGTGATCGAAGTCCAGCGACGCGCGGCGAATGATGCGGTTGGTGTCGACGCCGTACTTCTGATCGAAGTCCTGCCCGGCACGCCGGTGGCGTCGGTATGATGCGTCCCTCCGAGTCATGGCTGTCGCTGGCCACCAGGCGTCGCCTGTTCGCGCACCTGCTCGGCGAGTCGGGCCGCTATCGCGAGCTCGAGGCCGCGCGCGAGTGGACACGCTGGTCGCGAGCCCGCGTCGAGGCGGCGCAACTCGATCGCCTGCACCAATTGTTGATTCACGCGAGCGCGCACGTGCCCTACTGGCGCGACCTGTTCCGCGAGCGCGGACTCGACCCACGGACGCAGGACCCTGTCGAGGTGCTTCGCCATTTGCCGCTGCTGACGCGCGAGACGATACGCCGGGAAGGGCGACGAATGTACGACGAGCGTCTCGACTTCGTCAAGCTGGTGGCGCAGCGGACCGGCGGAACCACGGGCGAGCCGCTGCGGTTTCATCGGACCCGCGAAGAGCTCGAGGCCCAGATGGCGATCAGCCTGCGCGGCTTCGAATTGGCCGGAGTTCCTGGCGCGATGCCTCGCGCGCGAGTTTGGGCGCCTCGCGACGAGCGTAAATGGGAATCTCGCTTGGTGCGATTCACCGGTCAGCTGCAATTGAACGCGTTCGACCTGAGCGACGCGGCCATGCGGCGCTGGGTGAAGCTGCTCGCGCGTCATCGCATTGGTTTTCTGTACGGCTATGTCTCGGCCGTGGACGCGTTTGCGAGCTGGTGTCGGGATCGCAACATCCGGCTGCCGGCGCTGCGCGTGATTGGGACCACCGCGGAGCGCCTCCACGCCGAGCAAAAGCAGCGCATCGAGGCGGCGTTCTCGGTCCGCGTCGCGAACTTCTACGGCGCGCGCGAGATCCTGCGCATCGCCTCGTCGTGCCCGCACGGCGGCCTGCACGTGGCACCCGACTCGGTCTGGATCGACCCGCCGGTCGCGGGCGTCGCCGAGACGCCGTTGACCTCGTTGATCTCGCCGACCATGCCGCTGTTTCGCTACGTGCTCGGCGACGTGGTCACGCCCGCGCCCGATTGTGGCTGCGATCTGCCCTTTCCTTGTATTTCGATCGACGTGGGCAAAGTGCACAAGCTGCTGACGCTCGCGAGCGGCGAGCGGGTCAGCACCTCGCGCATTTATCAGCCCTTTTGTCGGCTCGACGCGGTCGCGCGCTTTCAGCTGCGGCTGTTGTCGGCGACGGCGATCGAGGTCCGCTATGTGCCGAGGTCCGAGGCAGAGGCGGCCACGCAGGTCGCCGCGACGATCGCCGAGCTGAGCGCGTCGCTGCGCGAGCAGCTGCGCTTCACGCCCGTGCGCGTGGACGAGATCGAGCCCACGCGCGGCGGCAAGCGCCCGGTGATCCTCGATCTACGCCAGACTGGGAGCGAATGAGCCGATGAGCCGCCAGCATCTATCGCAAGCCGAGGTTCGGCGTTTTCACGACGAGGGTTTCCTCGGGCCCTTCGTGCTGTGTACGCCCGAGCAGATGTCGACGATCCGCGAGCGGATCGTCGGCGAGGTGCTGCCGGCGGTGATGGAGCGGCCGGACAAGCAGCGACACCTCGACTGTCGGGTGATCTACGAGCTCTGCTCGCACCCGGCCATCCTCGATCGAATCGAGAGCCTGGTCGGGCCCGACATCGTGCTCTGGCAATCGCGGATTGTGGTCAAGGAGCCGGGCGCGAAGCTGATCACCTGGCACACCGACGATAATTATCTGCACATCGAGCCGCGCCTGAATTTCTCGGCCTGGGTGGCGATCGACGAGACCACCGCAGACAACGGCGCGGTGCGGCTGCTGCCCGGCTCGCACAAGCTGACGATCCCGCACATCGAGGCGGGGCCAGAGGTCTACTCGCCGCAGCAGGCCGATCCTCGCTATTTCGACGAGCATGGCCCGGTCGTGGAGATGCAGCTGAAACCGGGCGAGTTCTTCCTGTTCACCGATCGCACGCTGCATCAGTCGGGCCCCAACCACACAGACCGCCCGCGGCTGGGCCTCGCGGTCCGGCTCACGGTGCCGCTCGTGCGCGTCGATCATGAGCTCGGCGTGATCGTCGTGCGCGGGCAGGATCGGCTCGGGTTCAACCGTGTCGTGCAACCGCCGAGCGAGCGCGAGGGTGTGGCGATGCCGAGCTTTGCGAGCGTCGACGCGGCCATGCGATGATGATCGGCGGGCATGGACTTCGAGGAGCTGCGCGCGTTTCTGGCGATCGTCGACACTGGCTCGTTCTTGGCGGCCGCCAACGAGCTCGGTATTCCTCGCGCGACGCTGCGGCGACGAGTCGATGCGCTCGAGGCCCGCATCGGCGCGCCGCTGGTCGACCGTAGCCCGAAGGGGGCCGTGCTGACCGACGCGGGCGCGCTGCTGGCCAAGCAAGGGCGACGCTTGGTGCAGTCGAGCAGCGCTCTGCTGACGGCCGTCCGCGAGGTCGCGCGCGAGCCGGTCGGCGATCTGCACATCAGCTTGCCGATCGGCCTGCCGCCCGACGTGCTGAGCGCGATGTTCCTGCTGCTGCGCGGCGTGCTGCCCAAGGTGGCCGTCGACCTGCGCTTTCATCCCAACCCGACCGCGCACGGGCTGCTCGACGACGTCGACGTCGCCGTGCACTTCGGCGACGAGAGCCCGGCCGGCTGGATCGCGCACGAGCTGATGCGCGTGCGCGTGCGGCTGTTCGCCCACGCCGACCATCTCGCCCGCCGCGGGACGCCAAAGAGCCCCGCGCAGCTGGCCGAGCACACGCTGCTGGCGTGGTCGGGGCCCAGCGTCGATCCGTTCGCATGGCCGCTGGCGGACGGATCGCAGCTGCGGGTCGCACCGACGTTGATCAGCAACGACGCGCACCTGGTGCGGCAGACGATCCTCGCGCGCGCGGGCATTGGCCTGGTACCAGACGCGAACCTGCCCGATCCCGACATCGCCTCGGGCAAGCTGGTGCCCGTGCTCGACGGTGTGGTCGGGCGCGAACTGGCGCTGCGCGTGGTGGTGCCGGCGTTGCTGACCGGCAGCCCCAAGGTCGCGCGGCTGGTCGAAGTGGCGCAGGAATTCCTGCGCCGCTCCGTGCGATGAAGCGCGCTCAAAAATCGATCGGAACGTGGGCGATGATCGCCTCGTCGCGGAAGCCGACGCAGTAAGCGTGCACGGTCGGCGCCTGCTCGCGGATCGCGAGGCGACCACAACGAATTCCGCCGCGCTCGGCGAGCGAGACGACCTCGTCGTTGCTGGTCACGTTGTAGACGAACAGGCCCTCTTGCGTACCGTACCAGAGCCGGCCCTGGCTATCGATCTCGAGGTCACGACCCCAGCTCTGCGGGACGTCGTACTCGGCCGCGAGCTGACCGTCGGAGGTGCGGAATTTGTAGAGCTTGCCGTCGGCGCTGGCGAGCAGGAACTCGGTACCGCCGATCATGCCGACGGTGAGCATCACGCCGTCGTTGGACTGGTTCCAGAGGTTGGTGCCCGCGTTGAAGATCGACCACACGTCGCCCATGGCGTGCTGGACGATGCCGCTGCCGTTTTGGCCGCCGTGGAAGTCGCCCCACGAGAAGAAGGTGCGACCGTCCTGGCTGCGCGCGACCGACCAGACCTCCTCGAGATCGGCGTGGGGCTCGGGCAGCATCGTGACATCGAAGATGACGCCGGCCGTGGGCACGTTGCCGGCGAGGTTGGTGAAGGTGCGGACCTCTCCGGCGTAGGTCATCGAGAGCAGCAGCTGGTTGCCGTAGCGATCGAGGCCGTAGGTCGGAGGACCACCGCCAGCAGGCGTGATCTCGAGGACCGTGGTGGCCGGCTGCGGGCTGCCGCCCGGCATCGGGATCTTGCGCACGCGCGGACCGTTGAACTCGCTGCTCTTCTCGCCCACGACGAACAGCGACTGACTCATGGGATCGTAGGAGAGGCCGCCGACCTCCTCGGGCAGCGCGACGCTGTCGTCGAAGAAGTTGGGGTCGAAGGCGAAGGTCTTGTAGCTGACGATCTGCTCGGTCGCGGTCGCGTTGCCGTCCGGATCCTCCAAGCCGGCCGCGACGATGATCTCGTGCTGGGTGTCCGGCGGCAGCTGGCCTTCATCGCTGACCAGATCCATCGGGTAGAGGCCGGCGAGGCAGGTTGGATCGAGGTCCGGACACGGCTGTATCAAGACCGGCACGGGCTCGGAGCCCGCCTGGCTGACGAGGATCTTGCCGGTCGCGTCGCCGTCATCGACCACGCGATCGAAGTAGAGCAGGAAGTAAGGCGCCAGCCCTGCGGTCTGGTCTCCGGCCGCGGGAGTGCTCTCGACCACTTGCGGGCCGGGGTCGCCATCGCCGTCGCCATCACCGTCACCGGTCTCGTCGGTGCCGTCGGTGCTCGGCACATCCTCGAAGCAGGCGCCCACCAGCAGGGGCAGCGAAGTGATCGTCAAGAGACAGATTCGGCTGCGGATCATGGCCGCGAGCATGGCTCAGCGGCGACGCGACGCGCAAGCCGGATGCGGGGTGAGTGGCCCCTCGCCTTCGCTCCAGCAGACCTCCGAGCTGGGGAGAACTGCCGCGTCAGCGACCCAACCCGCGTCCCCGCAGAATCACCAGTAAGGCCGGCAACACCAGCAGGTCGGCCAGCAACGCCAGCGTAATCACCACTGTGCCCAGCAAGCCCAGCACCTGCAGCGGGGGGAATGAGGACAGGAGGTTCAACGCGAGCCCGCCGGCGATCACCACCGAGGTCACAGCGACAGCACGCCCGGAGTGATCGATCGCCTCGCGCAGCGCTACTTCGACTCCCACCCCCCTGCGCAGCTCCTCGCGGGTACGGACCATGATGTGCAAGGTATCGTCGACCGCGATGCCGAGCGCGAGCGTGAGGATCACGGCGGCGAGCGGATCGAGCACGGTCCCGAACAAGCCGATCATCGCGTAGCCGAGCGCGAGCGGGATCCCATTGGGCAGCACGGCCACCAGCGCCGGCCATATGCTGCGAAACAACAAGCCGATCGTCGCGATCACGATCACGAACACCAGCGCGAAGCTCGAGCGCAGATCGGAGGTGATGCGATTGACGCCTTGGTAGGCGAGCAGCGGGGTCCCGGTCGCGTCGGCGTGAATGCCCGTGCCTTGCAGCCGACGCTCGAGCTCGGCCTCCGCTCGCGCGGCGAACTCGACGAAGTCGCGTCCGCCCGCGTCGGGCAATCCCGCGTGGATGCGGACGAATCGACCGTCGTCCCGCAGGTAGCGATCGAGCGGGGCGAGCTGGCCGAGCATGGCCAGGCGCGCGTCGATCGTCGCACGGTCGTTTGGGATCGCCTCGTCGCCGAGCAGCTGGCCGGTGCTCGCGACGATCGTCGCAAGCCCCTCGACCGCGCGCACCTGTGGTTGCTCGGCCAGCCAGCGCTCGAAGCCGTGCATGCGCGCGAGCAGGGCCGGGTCGCGCAGATCGACGCCGGTCGGCGCCACGAGCTCGAACTCGAGTCCGAGCACGCCGCCGAGCTGAGTGTCGACGCGCCGACTGGCGAGG
>DATLLB010000990.1:0-6212 GCA_035538075.1 Enhygromyxa sp. | reverse complement strand
GGATCGTATCGACGCTGAGCAACGACATGCCGCCGTTCGCGAAGCTCCTGGACACCAAGCTCGACATCCCGGGCATCAGGCAGCTCGGCGAGCTGGTGCTCGGTCGCACACCGAAGCTTGGTGACCTCCTGACCTTCGTGCCAGCCGTCGCGGTCACCGTGTTTTGGAAGGTCTGCACCTTCGGTCGGTCGGGCGAGGTTGCGGGCGCGGGCACCGAGCCGTTCCCGCGCGACCGCCTGCAGCAGCTGCTGCGCGAGGGTCCATTCTCGGCCCCGCGCGAGGGCGGGGACGCGAGCAAGGGGGTGCCGCTGGCCGCGTTCATGCTCGCCCATTACCGCCGGACCGTGACCAAGGCGTTCGGCGGGCAGCAGCAGCCGCAGGACGAGCAAATCATCCGAGAGTTCCTGTCCGAGTCGAACCGGGCGTTCTTCCGCTGGGTGGCGCCGATCAACAATTGCGTGAAGTTGGCCGCGACGATCCTGTCGTCGACCCTCGGTGCGATCCTCGACGCGGCCCGGGATGGTTTGAACATCGCCAAGTGGGATATGGGCAAGTGGGTCGGCCGCGCGCGGTTGATCTTCTTCACGCTCCCGAGCGTGCTGTTCTCGCTGATCGACGTGATCACGGACATGGTCAAGGTCAACACCATCGAGTTCTTCCCGAGCTCCGAGGACGGGATTCGCTGGCAACGCGAGCGCGAGCTGTTGCCGCCGTGGGACTGGCCATCGCTGAGCTGGCTGGTCGGCGCGCTCGGTGCCTTGATCGGCTTGGTCGCAAGCTCGTTCCTCGATCCGACCGGCGCGGGCTCGTTGGCGCTGTACGCCGTGACCACGCTGCTCGGAGGCGTCGTGGTCATCGGCACGAGCATCTACGTCACCGCGTACATCGCCTACAACGTCAAGCGGGGTAAGTTGGTCAGTGGCTGGAAGATCGCCGCCGAGCTCGGCAGCGTGCTCGGAGGATGCCCGAGCCTCTGGAGTCTCGCAGTCCCGGCCCTGGCGGTCGCGGCCTCGGCCGGTCTCGTGAAGATCGCGGTTCCGCTCGGGATCGGTCTATTGCTGCTCAACGGCACGCTCACGGTCGTGGCTGGGATTACCTCGGCGGGCAACATCATCTCGGCGGCGACCATTCAAGGTTGGAGCTTCCCCAAGTCGCAAGCGGTCGTGTGAGAGACTGACCGACGGGTCTCGACACACATGGATGACCATCAGCCAGCGAGCTCCGCGAGCAGCGAACCATCGGTGACGACCGGGTCGCGCGGGGCTTCGCTGGTCGATTCGCTCGACACGCAGCTGCTGCAAGCCCGAGTGCTGCGCGAGCTGGTCGGTGACGCCAGCGAGGAGGTTCGGGTCGGCCGCTTCGTGCTCGAGCACGAGCTCGGCTCGGGTGGCATGGGCACGGTCTATGCCGGCCTCGACCCGCAGCTCGGCCGACGGGTCGCGCTCAAGTTCCTGCGTCGGCTCGGCGATGGTGCGCTCGCCGAGCAACGGCTGCTGCGAGAGGCTCGAGCGCTGGCCCAGCTGGCGCACCCCAACGTGGTCGCGATCTACGACTTCGGTCGCTATCGCGGCCGCGTGTGGTTGGCGATGGAGTTCGTACCGGGTCGAACCCTGCGGACCTGGGCCAACCAGGCCCCACGCCGCCGCACCGAGCTGCTCGACGCATGGTTGGCGGCCGGCCGCGGGCTCGCTGCCGTCCACGCCGCGGGCTTGATTCACCGCGACATCAAGCCGGACAACGTCATGCTCGGCGACGACGGACGCGTGCGCATCGTCGACTTCGGCCTCGTCCGCGCGATCGATCACGCACCCAAGTCCATCAGCAACAGCGACCACGAGACTCTCGACGAGCTCGGCGGAAGCCTCACGGCGCGCGGGTTCGTGGGCACGCCGGCCTATGCCGCGCCCGAGCAGCTCGACGGCTCCGCCGATGCGCGCAGCGATCAGTATTCGTTTTGCGTCTCGGTCTGGGAGGCACTGTGTGGCGAGCGACCGCCACGCTTGCCCGACGGTCAGCTGGATTTCAGCGCGCGCAAAAAGCTGCCCCGGCGACTCGCCGGAACTCTCATCAAGGGCATGGCCCTCGACGCGCGTGATCGCTTCGTCGACATGCCTGCGCTGCTCGCTTCACTCGCGCCGGTCCGTCGGCGTGGGCTGCTGTTGGCGGCTGGGCTCGTCACCGCGGCTGCGCTCGGGTTCGGCGCGAGCGTGGCGTTGCGCCAAGCCAACGAGGGCCCGCCGCCCGCCGATGTTTGTGCCGAGGTGGGGGCGCCGATCGATGCACTGTGGACGCCAGCGCGCGAGCGATTGCTCGACCGCTTGCCCGGCTCGCGCTCGATCGCGGTGCTCGATCGCTGGGCCGAGGACTGGCACAGCGCCGCCCGTCAGGCCTGCGAGGACTTGCACCTGCGATCGCTGCGATCGGCGGCGAGTCTCGATCGCAGGGGCGTGTGCCTCGATCGCCGATTGGCCGAGCTCGCGGCGCTCGTCGCCGCTGCCGAGCGAGGGCGGATCACCGCCGAGCACGAGCTCGTCGAGTGGCTCGCACAGCTCGGCGATCCGCAGGCCTGCCTCGACGAAGTCACGCTCGGCCGCGGAGTCGCAGCGGTCTCGCCGGAGCAGACCGCAGCCATCGCCGAGCTGCGCCGCGAGCTCGTCGCCGTGAACCTCGGCAACGTCGAGCGCAGCGTCAGCGAGCGCCTCGCCGCCGCCGAACGCCTCCACGCCAGGGCGCGCGAGCTCGGCTGGCGTCCGCTGATCGGCGAGGCTGCGCTCGCGCTCGGTCACGTCCACGTGCTCGCTGGCGATGCGACGGCGGCCCGTGAGCGGCTCGGCGAAGCTCTCGACGTCGCCGAGCTCGAGGACGACATCGAGCTCGCGGCCAAGGTCTGGAGCGAGCTCAACCGAATCGAGCGAACCCTCGAGTTCGACATCGAGCGAGCCGAATGGACCTGGCAGCGTCAAGCGGCCGTGTTCACCGACGTCGCTGCGCAGCCGCGTCAGCGCGCGCGGCTGCTGTCCGACCTCGGGCAGGTCCACGAGCTCGCGGCCCGGCGCCCGGCGGCCGAGCAGTCCCTGCGCGAGGCCCTGCGTCTCTACGAAGTCATCGGTCCAACCGCCGCTTGGGATCACGCCGCGACCCTGCGTCGGCTCGGCAACCTGATCATGGACACCGGGCGACCCGAGCAGGCGCTCGACCTGTTCGCGCGCGCCCAGGCGCTCGAGTCCGGCTCGGACGCGCGGGCGCTCGATCAGCAACGCGCAGAGCTCGATGCGACGACCATGCTCGACGAGGGCCTCGCGCTGTTCTTCGCGGGCGAGCACGAGCAAGCCATCACCCGACTCGAGCAGGCGCTCGCGCGCGCCAACCACGAGCTTGGTCCACGCAGCGAGCTCGCGGCGCGCATTCACGTCAGCTTCGCGGCCATCCATGCCGCGCTCGGACAAACCCCGCGCGTGCGGGAGCACGCCGAGCAGGCCGATGCGATCTCGTTCGCGGTGCTGGGCCCCACGCATCCCTTTCGCACCGACGTGCTCTCGGCCGTCGGCACTGCGGCGTATCTCGAGGGTCGCACCGAAGTCGCCCGCAACGCCTACCAGCAAGCCCTGGTCGTGGTCCGCCGGGTCAAGCCCGAGCACTCGATCGAGGTCGCCGAGGCCGAGCTCAACCTCGCGTTCGTGCTCGCCGAGCTCGGCGACCGCAGCGGCGCCCAGGATCTGATCGACCACTGCCTACCGATCCTCGAGCGCGAGCTGTCGGCCGACGATCCCAAGCTTGCGATGGCGCGAGAATTACGACCCTGACCTGATCCCCCACGATTTGGAGACCGACGAATGCCAACCCCGACCATCTATCTGAACAACACCGCAACCGCCAACGAACGCGGAGATCGCCACGCCAACACCTGGAACGAGAGCGACTTCGCGTTTACCACGGTGCTGCAACTCGAGACCGCCGAAGCGGTGGTCACGATCCGCAACGACTCCGCGAACCTGGCCTGCTTCAGGTACGACGACGCGTCCACTTACCAGACGCTGCTTGGACGGGGGACCTCGGTCTCGCTGACGCTGATCGACGATGCCCAATGGCACAACCTCGCCCTCTACCCCCATGAGACCGCTGCACAGCAGCACCAGCCCTTCGTCACGCTCAAGCTGACCAAGAAGACCAGCGGCTGAGACGACGCGCGCGAGCGACTAAAGCTCGCGGAGCGAGCGGGCCCAGTCTTCGAGGTTGGAGATTGTCGACTCCATGTCGAGCCCCGTTCGCGCCATCGAGTCCAGCGCCGCGCGGAGCTCGAGCTTGGCCTTGCGAATACGTCCGCGTGCGGTGGCTTCGGGGATCTCGAACACCGAACCGATCTGCGCGGCCGAGAGATCCTCCCAGTAGTAGAGCTCCAAGAGGATCTGCTGGTCGAATGGGATCCGCCGCAGCGCGTGCAGCAGCAGCTCGCGCTCGCGAGCGGCTGCGAGCGCCGTGCTCGGGCCGACGCCCAGATCGGCGATCGACGTGGTCTCGAGAGCGATGGCCTCGCGCGTGCGCGCGCGGATCCACAGGCCGAGCACGTTGCGAGCGATCGCAAACATCCAAGTCCGGAAGCTGGCCTCTCCGCGAAAGCCGTCGATGCCCTCCACGCAGGCAGTGAACGTCCGTTGGACCAACTCGTCGACTTCGGAGGGGGCACTGACCTTGTTGACGAAGAATCGATGCAGGGCGGGGATGTGGCGGCGGATCAGCTCGCCGCCGGCCCGACGGTCGCCTTGTTTCCAAGCGAGGAGCAGCTCTCGGTCGCCACGCGGCATGACCGAGGTTACCAGCTGCTGGCGGCGGGCTGCGATAGGGGCGTGCTCGCGTTGCGCGGATCAGAAACCTGTCAGCTTCAGGCTCGCGATGACCGGCTTGATGTTCGGATCCTCGAGCGCGGTCTTGCACGCGACCGCGTCGCCCGAGTTACCGACGCCGACCTCGAGCACCAGCGCAGGGTCTTCCTGCTTTGCGTCTGCTGCGGCCAGGATCACCGCGCACCACGAGGTCCGCGCGAGGCTCTCGCCGTTGACCCACGCCGCCGCGCGACGAGGAGCGCCGAGCAGCTCGACCTGCTCTTCGACCAGCTTCGCATCGCCGAGGTGATCCGCGGCCACGACGTTCGTGAACAGCGAGCTGGCCCTCGCCCGACCGATGCGCAGGATCAGCGGTCCGCCGGGTGGTCCGCTCAGGTGCAGGTACTCGCCGGGCCCGAGCTTGGTGCCGCTCATGCCCGAGCCGGTGGTGTCGAGCGAGATGCCGATCTTCGGCAGCCCGGCCGCGGCCGCTTCGTCGGGCGTGATCGAGATGTTGGTGATGTCGACCGGCTGCGGCTCGGGGATACCCGGCAGCACCAGCACCTCGTCGACCTGCCAGCCGCTCAAGCCCAGCCCGCCGCCCTCGCGCGGCTGGAGCTCGACCTCGAGCTGCAGGCCCTGCCACTCGAACGGGGTCTCGCCTGCGTTGGCGAGCCGATTGCGGTTGCGATCGGTGATTGGGACCTCTTCGTACGCCGCGGCCTGCAGGCCCAGCGCTTTCGCGAAGTCGGCCGCGCTCACCGTGGTGGTCGGCTTGGGTCGGAACAAGAAGCCGACGCGCTCGTTCGTGCCCATGCCCTCGGAGTAGCGATGCAGCTCGAACGCCTTGCCGAGCGCGAGCTTGGTGTGGATGGCGTCCGCGGACTCGACCAGCCATCCGGGCTGCTTGGACAGCTCGAACAGCGCGGCCGCGAGCGGCTCGTCGATCGGCAGCGACGGCGCGGGCTCCTGTGGCGCGGGCTCCTGCGGTGCGGGCTCCTGCGGTGCGGGCTCCTGCGGCGCGGGCTCCTGCGGCGCGGGCTCCTGCGGTGCGGCCTGCTTGGTCGAGCTCGCGTCCGAGCGGGGAGTCCCCGTCGATTCGCTGGCCGGGCACGCGAGGCACGGGCAGACACAGAGCAATGCGAACACTCGCCAGCGGTGGCTCATGCCGCATTTTACCAAAGGAGCGCCCGCAGAGGCGTAGCCTCGATTCATGCGTCGGCGCTCGCTCGCAATGGTCTGCCTGCTCTCGCTCTCCTGCTCGGATGATGGCCCGCCAAGCGACGCGCCGACGACCGAGACCGGAGCGCCGGGCGACGGAGACGGAGACCCGAGCGGGGACGGAGACGGCGACGGAGACGGCGACCCGACCGGAGACGGAGATGGAGACCC
>DATLLB010000989.1:0-4727 GCA_035538075.1 Enhygromyxa sp. | reverse complement strand
GTGTTCGCGGGCGACTTCGACGGCAACGGCCTGCACGATCTCGCGGTCGGGCTGCGGACCCCGGAGCAGTACGAGTGCGTGCTGCTGCTGCAGATCCACGCCGGAGACTTTCGACCGCTGCCGATGCGCGAGCTGTGGCCGGTCGGCGCGCTCGACCTCGATCGTGACGACGACGACGAGCTGCTGGTGGTCGATGCCGACACCGCCCGCGACAACGGTCGTCCACGCGGCAAGCTGTACGTGCTCGGCAGCGGAACGCCTGTAGGGGTTTCGGCTCGGAGCCGAAACACCCCCCCAAAAATGCTTCGCATCCCGGGGGGCCCCCCGGCCCTCCTGCGACCCTCTGGGTCGCCACTCGGGCGGAACAACCCCCTCGGACAGGACCCGACGTTGCGCGGCGCGATCATGCGGGCCGAGAATTTGGCCCGCATCGGGCTCACGCTGCGCGCGGCTAACAGCCTCAGCGCGCTCGCTCGCGTGGCCGACGAGCAGCTCGCCGCCCACCTGCACGTGCGCGCGGCCGAGCTGTTCGCGTCGCGTGGGCATCGGCTCGAGGCGGCGCACCTCTACGCGCGAGCGCTGGCCGAGCCGGGAGCGCTCGGGCAGCTGCGGCGCTCGGTGCTGGCGCGGGCGATCGGGCTCTACGCCCAGGTTCATCGCTTCGCGCAGGCCACCGAGCTGGCCGCGGCCGCGCTCGGGTGGGATGAAGGTCTCGAGCTGGCCGCGGAGCATCAACGCCTGCGCGCGCTGGCCAGCGGGTCTCCGCGGCTGGTGTTCGACTTCGAGTCGCCGCTCGACGAGCACTGGTGGATCGATCCGCTGGCCGTACATCGCCAGCATGGTCGGCTCGAGCTCAACCTCGGCGGCGCCGAGCAAGGCGTGGTCGCGCGTCGCGAGCTGCACTGGGATGGAGGTCGGCTCGCGCTCGCGGTCGAGCTCGAGGTCGACACGCTCGAGTGGAGCGGTGGCGTCAGCGTCGAGCTGCGGCCGCTGATCGGCAAGCACGAGCCGCTCGACGTCGGCGTCGCTTCGTGGGGCGGCGGCGGGCTCTATCGCGTGTCGCTGCGCTGCGTCGATGGTGGTGCGCACGAGCCCGGCAGCCACGGCTGGCCGTTCGTGCTGGACCGCGCCGCGCTGCCGGCCGAGCGCCGCCGCTTCGAGCTGTCCGCCGAGGTTGTGGCCGGCGGCGGGATCTGGTGCACCGCCAACGGCGAGGGTCTGCACGTCGAGGCGCCGATGGCCGGGTGGTTTCCGCCCGGCCGCTACGAGCTGGTGATCCGCGGCTCGAGCCACGCGTGGCCGCGCGCCAAGGTCAGCATCGAGCGCATCACGATCATCGGCGGGCGCGAGCCGGAGCGGCGGGCGAGCATCGACGTCCGCGGTCGACTCGGGCGCGAGCTGGCCGAGGGCCGCGCGGAGTTGGTGCTGGACTCGCTCACGAGCGCCGAGTCGCTGCCCACCCGCGAGCGCGCGCTGCTGCGGTTCCTGGCGCTCGACGAGCTCGGCCGCTGGGAGCAGGCCGAGCTCGCGCTGGCCGAGGCGCTGGGCTTGTCTGCGACCGATCAACCCGGCGAGTGCCGCCGCGATCCCGCGACCGCTCGCACGGTCGGCCAGCTGCTGCGCCACCGACCCGAGCGGCTGGGCCCGACCCTGCGCGCGCTGTGTCGCGCCGACGATTACTTCGCGCTGCTCTTGCAGGTGTGGGCGACCGCGATCCACCAACACCCGGACGACGACGCGGTCGCGCGGGTGCTGACCACCCAGACCACCGGCCTCGAGCGCTGGCTGCCCAGCGACCCCGCCGATCGTCTGGCTGCGCTCACGCTGCTGCGTGCCCGCGCGCGCGCCTGGTCGGCGCAGGGTTCTCATGGCAGCGCCCGCTCGGAGCTCGAGCGCGCGGTCGAGCTGGCCTCGACCTGGCTCGACGAGCTCGATGCCCGCGACGTTGCGACCCGCTCTGCGCTGGCGGTCGAGCTCGCGCTGTCGCGCACCGATCTCGCCGCGCAGCTGTTCGATCGCGGCGAGCGACAGCGGGCGATCGAGCTCCTGCGACTGGCGCTGCTGAGCAGCCCGACGCCGGAGATCCTCGCCGACATGCTGACGATCGACGAGCGCTTCGCTGCGCTGCGCGAGCACCCGCTGTGGCGCGAGCTGGTCGAGCCTGCCCGCGCGGGCCGAGGGTTCTGAGCGTCAGACGGTGCTACGGTCTCGCATCGTGACGGCGCTCCGCCGATGCCGGTGAAGCTCATAGCTCGTCCTCGAACGGCCAGCCCGGCGGATCCACGACGAACAGGTGCCCGGGCCGGCGGCCGAACATCCACGCACCATAGATCTCCCAGGCCGCGCCCACGCCCACGAGCAGCGGAAACCACGGCCGCCTGGCCCCGCCGCCGAACACGATCGCGGCCAGGATCATCGGCAGCCAGTCGACCGCGAATCGATAGCTGAACTGCAGCTGCCCGCTGTTTTGGTAGAGCAGCGAAGGCACCGCGACCACCAGCGCGGTGATCAGCAAGCCCCAGCGCTGCGGGTAGCGATCGCGCGCCCACGCGAGCGCGATCACCCACGGCGCGCCGAGCAGGATCGACGAGCCGTGCATCGACACCCGCGGCTGGCCCTCGCGCCAGACCGGCAGCAGCGAGAGCGCGCAGCGAAGGTTGCGAGCGAGGTACTCGGTCGAGAACATCCCGACCTCCTGCATGCGCTGCTGCCAGCGGATGTCGAGGTAGCGGTGGCCGAACTCGAGCGGGTCGTCGAAGCGCGCGTAGTTGTTGGTCATCAGCGCGGCGCCGATCAGCACGAGCGGGATCGCGAAGCGCAGCGCGACCCCCCAGCGCTTGCGCCCCGACGTCTCGCGCAGCCACTCGAGCGCGAAGAACAGCACGGCGAGGGCCAGGTGCGGACGACAAGCGACCGCGAGGCCCAACCACACGCCAGCCTGTACCGGCCTGCGCACGCGCCAGCTGCTCGCGAGGTAGAGCGTCAGGCACAGCGCGCCGAAGATCTGCGCGGTGAACCACACCCGCCCGTGCGCGCCGACGAACGCGGCCGGGCTCGCGAAGGTCCAGGCCGCCGCCGCCCACAGGTGCTCGCGGCCCCGACCAGCTTCGCGCCCGCGCTCGCGATCGAACCACAGCAGCAACACCACGGGAATCAGCGCCGCGAACAGGCAGGTGATCAGCACGTCCGGCGACGCCACGCCCCAGACTGCGACCGCAGGCAGCATCGCCAGCGCAGGCCCGGGCGGGAACGAGACGTACCAAGTGTCGGTGCGCCGCACGATCTCGCGGCGCTCGATCTCGCGGAGCTCGTGGCTGCCGAGCACCAGCCAGCCCTCGACGCCCTGCCGACGCAGCTGCTCGCACGCGGTGGTCTTGCACGGGTAGCCGCGAAAGCGGGTCCCGTCGCGCAGCTCGATCGTCCACACCCGCGCCCAGTCGTCGTGGGTGTGCGTTCGACACTTCTTCTTGCGGGCCAGCTCGGACGTGCACCAACCGGGCGGCTTGCCCTCGTGGTGGAGGCGACCGTCGAGCCACGCCTGCGCGAGATGACTGTAGTGATTGTCGTGGCTGGGCTCGCGCAGGCGCTTGGGCCCGGCCAGCAGGCACAGGCCGAGCAGCGCGATCAGGTAGACCGCGATCGGACGAGCCAGCTCGCGCAGACGCTCGCGCACGGCCGTGGTTTTACGATCGAGCACCGCGCGGCACCAAATCACTCGCGCATGGCCACGCCGGCGAGCGCCGCGTCGATGTCCGGCCGGATCTCGTCATTCACCGCACCGAGCTGCAGCTTCAGGCTGACGATGTTGTCCCTCGGCAAGCCGCGCAGGACCGCGAGCACCTCTTCGACCTCGTCGCGATCCGGCCAGCGCATCCCGTCGAGCGTGAGCGCGACCTCGAAGCGGCCGGGCGCGGTCTGCTGGACCTCGGCGGTCAGCTCCGAGCCGATCAACCGCAGGGTCTTCACCGGGCACTCGGTCGCGACCACTCGCTCGAGCCACTCGTCGACCCGCGACACGCCACCGGTCCGGTCGTCGCCACAGACGAGCTCGCGCGCGCGCCGGACCAGCTCGCTGCGAAAGCAGGCGATCGGCGGGGTCATGCGTCCGCCCTCGCGTGCCCAGATCATGATCTCGATCGACTCGACCTTCGGCAGCACCCGCACGAGCGCGCCGAGCTGCTGCCAGTCCTCGGGGGTATCGTCTTGCCGCCCGGAGATCTCGAGCGTGCGCAGCGGTAACGAGTCCTGACGCCGCGCGAAGCTCCGCAGCGACGCCACACCCACACCCGAGAGCCGCTCGAGCGCGAGCAAGGGCGCATGCTCGAACACCTGCGCGACGCCGTCGTCGTCGCGGCTGACGTCGAGGCCGCGGATCAGCGCCCAGCGAAGATCGCCGAGCAGCGCGCGGCGCTGGTCCTCGCCGATGTCGAGCCCGCCGCTGCGCGTGGAGATGCGAGCAAAATCCAAGAACCCGCGCTCGAATTTCTCGCCATAGTTCAGCAGCCCCGCGAGCGGACCGAGCAGCGCGTCCTTGTTGGCCTTGAAGTACTTCTCGCGCGCGCCCTTGACCTTCTTGCCCTGCCTGAGCGCGATGTCGAGGGCGATGAACTCCCCGCGCGCGTCTTTGCGGCTCTGCAGCCAGTCGGAGTAGACCAGCCGCGGCCCGTCGTCGTCCCAGGCCGCGACGATCGCCTCGACGAGGCTGCGCTCGATGTCGCTGTCGGAGC
>DATLLB010000988.1:0-4890 GCA_035538075.1 Enhygromyxa sp. | reverse complement strand
TCGCGTTGTCGTCGGTCGGCTCGCCATCGCCATCGCCATCGCCATCGCCATCGCCGTCGCCATCACCATCGCCGTCGCCATCACCATCGCCGTCGCCATCGCCGTCGCCATCACCATCGCCATCGCCATCCCCGGTCGGATCCCCATCCCCATCCCCCACGGTCTCGCCGACCATCTCACTACCCGCACCGCCATCATCCGAGCACGCAACCGGCAACAGCAGCGAGAGGGCGCACAAGCCCGAGATCAGCTCCGATCGAACGAGTGACATGCGCGGACTATAGATCAGTCCCACCCGCGGCCCAACCATCGGCCTGTCGGATCCTGGACCCCTTTTGACACCCATGCACGCCTTCACCCACGCGCGTCGGTCTGAAACAATCGTGCGAAGTGAGCCGCCTTCGCAAACCGCAGCCTCAATCGAACACGTTGCGAGTCGGCTTGCTCGGCGGATGGAACGGGCTCGATCCGTGGGAGGCCCAGGATCTCTCGGGTGTCATCGTCCGCAACCAGTGCTTCGAGACGCTGTACGTGCGCGCCAACGGCAAGGTCGAGCCCGATCGTCGCTATCTCGCGACCGAGCTGCGGCTCGAGACCGTGAGCGCGACCGGGTTGCCGCGCTACTCGCTGCGGCTGGTCGAAGAGCTGAAGTTCTGTGACGGCAGCGCGGTCCAGCCCGAGGACGTGGCCGCGTCGCTGCAGCACGTGGCGCCGCTGCGTGCGGCGGCGAAGATCAACGCGGCCGGGGGCCGTCGCGTGCAGTTCCACTCGCTCGAGGAGAACGTGGTGCTCGAGCCTCACCTCGCGCAGATCTGGAGCGTGATCGGCAAGCGCGGGCCCAAGCACTGGCTCGGCACCGGGCCCTACGCGATCGTCGAGGAGACCATCGCGGAGTCGGGCCGGGTGCTCACGCTCGAACGCAACCCGCACTGGATCGCCGGGCAGCGCAAGCCGCCGAGCATCGAGCGGATCGAGTTCCACGCCTATCCGCTCGACGCCGACGGCAAGCCGACCAAGCTGCGCGAGGCGATCGAGGTCGGCGAGATCGACTTCACGCTGATGCTCCCGCGCGAGGTCGCCAAGGGCCTGCAGGGCGTGCGCAAGGTCTATCAGCCAGGCCAGAGCACCGCGTTCTTGGCGTTCGGCTGTCGGCGTCCGTGGCTGCGCAGCGCCGCGGTTCGGCGCGCGCTGTCGGCCGCGATCGATCCGTGGGCGATCGCTCGCATCTGTCATGACAACCCAGCCGCGTTCGCAGCTCGTGGCCTGCTCCCGCCCGCGCTCGCGCCGACCCAGCGCAGCCTGCCCAATTACGGCCTCGAGATCGCCAGCAAGGCGCTCGCGCAGATCGGTGAGAAGCCGACCTCGCTGCGCATGCTGGTCGTCTGGGGTCCGCGGCCCTACATCCCCGATCCCAAGGGCGTCGCCGAGCTGATCGCCGAGCAGTTCGGCGCGCTCGGGATCGGCGTGATCATCCAGCAGGCCGCGGGCCCTCAGGAATTCTTCGAGGCCGTGCGCCGCGGCGAGCACGATCTGATCCTCTCGGGCTACATCGCCGAGACCTCGGATCCGGTCGACTTCATGGCCGCGCTGCTCTCGTCGAAGCGGATCCCCCGGGCCGGCACGCCGATGGCCAGCACCACCAACCTCGGCGGCTACTCGGACCTCGAGATGGATCGCCGGCTCGCCGCCGCGCAGCACGATCCCGACAAGCTGCTCGCCGTCAACGAGCTGTTCGAGGACCAGCGCCCGCTGGTGCCCTTGATGTACGGTGCGAGCGTGGCCGTGCACTCGTGGCGCGTCCACGACTTCGAGCTCGACCCACGCGGGATCCCGAGCTTCGCCGAGCTCTCGCTGGGTTAGCCGAGCACGATGGTCTCGCGCTCGAGCAGGCGCGCGTTGATCAACAGGCAGACCACGGTGAGCACCGCCGCGCTGAGACCGGTGAGCGCGAAGTCCAGCGCGCTGGTCGGCTCGCCGCGCAGCACGTCCATCAGCAGCACCTGCTGGCCGAGCAGGGGGATCGGCATCATCCACAGCGCGCTGTGGATCGGCTTGATGCTCATCACCACGCCCGGGATCATCGGGACCAGCATCATCAGCGACAGGTATGTCTGAGCCTCTTTGAAGGTTCGCGCGAACGTCGCGAGCAGCAGCTGGGCGGCCGCGGCGAGCAGGGCGATCGGGACAGTCGCGGCGAGCACCCCCGCGATCTCGACCGGCCCGAGATCGAGGACCACGCCGAGCTCGTCGAGCGGCACGAAGGTCAACGCGAGCAGCGACAGCGCGAGGGTCAAGACGATGCTGACCCCCGCAAAGGCCGTGGCCGCCAGCCACTTGCCGACGACGAGGGTGCGGCGAGACACCGGGTTGCACAGCAACGGCTCGAGCGAGCCACGCTCGCGCTCCCCCGCGGTCGCGTCGGTCGCCACATACATGCCGCCGATGAACGCGGCGAGCAGCACGAACATCGGGAGCATGCCGAGCAGGCTGGCAGCCTCCTTCTGCGGAGTCGCGAGGTCGAGCTGTTCGATGTTGATCGCGTTGGCGAGCGAGGGATCGACGCCGCGGGCGAGCAGGCGCAGCGAGCCAACCTGCTGGCTGTAGCCGACCAGCAGCCGCTGTGTCCGCTTGATCGAGGTCTTCGACGCGGCGTTCGAGTCGTCGAGGATCAGCCGCACCGACGCCGGTCGAGCAGCACGAAACTCCTCACCGAAGTCCGCTGGAATGTCGAGGACCACATCGATCTCGCCGTCGCGCACGGCAGCCAGCGGATCGGCGGGCGGGTCCTCGATCTGGACGCCCTGGTGCTCGAGGTAGCGGATCAGCGTCGGCGCGTTGTCTTGGCCGATGACCGCGAGCTTCAGCGGCCGCTCCTGCGTGTGGGTGTCAGCGATGTAGCTGAACATCACGAAGATCAGCAGCGGACCGAGCAGCGGATAGAGCAGCGCGGACAGCAGCGAGCGGCGATCGCGAAGCGCGTCGCGCAGCTCCTTGCGGACCACGGCCTTCAGCTCCCTCACGACCGGCCCTCCTCGCCAGCGAGCGCGACGAAGGCGTCCTCGAGGCTGTCCTTGCCAGCCTGCTCGCGGATGTCGTCGACGGTCCCGTGCGCGACCACGCGGCCGCGCGCGACCACGACGATCGCGTCGCACAGGGCAGAGACCTCCTGCATGATGTGGCTCGAGAACACCACGCACATGCCCTCGTCGCGGAGCTGGCGGATCAGCTCGCGCATCGCTCGGGTGCTCATCACGTCGAGGCCGTTGGTCGGCTCGTCGAGGATCAGGTTGCGCGGGCCGTGGACGATCGAGCGGGCGATCGCGACCTTGGCCCGCTCGCCCTGGGAGAAGCCCTCGGTCCGACGATCGATGATGCCGGCCATGTCGAGCCGGGCGATCGCGGCCTCGATGGAGCGGTCGATGGCTGCGGGCTCCATGCCGTGGAGCTCGCCGTAGTATTGGATGTTCTCTCGCGCGCTGAGCCGCGGGTAGAGTCCGCGGGCGTCGGGCAGCACACCGAGGCGGGCCTGGGCGCCGCGCGGATCGACGCCGACGTCGACGCCGTCGACCGTGGCCCGGCCGGCGTCCGGGCGGATCAGGCCGGCGAGGATCCGCAAGGTCGTGGTCTTGCCGGCGCCGTTGGGACCGAGCAGCCCGGTGATGCGCCCGTCGTTCGCGGTGAACGACAGCTCATCGACCGCCAGAACCTCGCCGAAGCGCTTGCACAGTGACGTGACCTCGATCATCAGTGGCTCGGTCCGGCGAAGTCGATGAAGAAGAACGGCCGCTCGATGTGCTCGACGCAGGAGGCGTCGACGGTCGAGGGGTCGGCGCTGGCGATGAACGTGGCGATCTGATCGGCGATACAGTCGATCGTGATCGTCCCGTGACCGGTGTTGGGGACGATCACGTGGATCGAATTGGGCAGGGTCTCGGCCGCGAGCTCGGCCCAGCGCGGCGGCGTCACAGGGTCGACGGCGCCGGACAGCAGCAAGGTCGGCGCGTCGCTGTGCACGGGCTCGCCAGCGGTCTCGGGCAGCGGCGCATGGGGCCAGCGCGCGCACGCTTGGGCGAGCCGATCGAAGGATGTCGGGCCGAGGAAGGTCGCGCGATCCCGGGCCCGCTGGGCCTCGGGATCGATCCTGGGCAGATCCTCGGCGCAGAGGATCGACAGCATCAAGCCCGTGCTCATCGAGTCGGTCATCGCACCGCCGAACACCGCGCCCTCGGTGAGCAGCGGGCCGAAGTCGCCCTCGGCGGCCCGGTGGATGAGCAACGGCAGCAGGACGGACAACTGCGGCGCGTAGAGGACCGTTCGCAGACCGTTGACGACCGCGGCACGATCGACCTCGAGCTGTTCGATCGCGCCGGTACGCGGGTGCTCGATGGCGACCGTGATCGCACCGTCGCCGAGCCGCTCGAGCGCGCGCTCGAGATCGCCGGCCACATCGGGAAACGCCTTCGCACAGGCCGGATCCGCCTGGCAGCTCGCGACCAAGGCATCGAAGGCCGCCTGGGCATCGACGGCGAAGCCCTCCGGCAGGGCCATCTGCGGCGGCGCGACGCCGTCGAGCACCATCGTCCGTACACGCTCGCCGTGGTGGCGCGCGTACTCGAGGGCGAGCCGTGTGCCATAGGAGCCGCCGATCAGGTTGATCTGCTCGTAGCCGAGCGCGGCCCGGACCACGTCGAGATCCTCGACGACGTTGCGCGTCGTGTGGTGGACTGGATCGCCCGGCAGTCCGGCGAGGCACTCGCCGAGCTCGTCGAGATCGAGCTGCGCGAGGATCAGATCCTCGAGCGCCTCGCCGGACTGCCGGGCGATCCCGTCCACCACACGACGCGCAACGTCGTCGAGGATCTCGACGTGGTCCGGGCCGCGCTCGGCTAC
>DATLLB010000987.1:0-2624 GCA_035538075.1 Enhygromyxa sp. | reverse complement strand
CCCGCTCGCGGCCGCGTTGCTCGGGCCGCAGGTGCTCGGCTTGGCTTCGGTCTGCGCCGCGCTGCACTTGCTGCTCGGCATCCCGCTCGGGACGTGGGTGCTGCTGCGCTGGGGTCGACCTGCGAATGGCCGCGCTCGCACTGCCCTGGCCGATGTCGTGCGACAGCCGCTGGTCTGGGCGCCGATCGTCGCGCTGCTCGCCCGACTGCTCCCGGACGCGATCGTCGATCCAGTGATTGGCCCCGCCAAGTGGATCGGCGCAGCCGCGAGCCCGGTCGCGCTGTTCTTGATCGGCCTCTACCTGCACACCCATCGACGCGCGCTCGCGGCCCTGCGCTGGACCGATGCTGCGCTGATCGGCGCCAAGCTGTTTGTGCTCCCTGCCCTCGCGTTCGCGTGCGTGCTGATCGGCCTGCGCTTCGAGCTGCTCGCGCTCGAGGCCGGCAAGGTCGTGATCGTGCAAGCGGCGATGCCGACCGCGATCACCACCTTCGCGCTGGCCGAGGAGTACAGCGTCGGCCGCGAGCCGCTGGTGCGGGGGATCGTCGGCGGCACGCTGGTGTTCATGCTCTCGTTTTGGCTGCTCGCGCCGCTGCTGCGGCTGCTCTGAGCCGCTCGTCAGCTCTCGCTCGACCCCGGTGCGTCGAGCGTGAAGGTCCGCGCCAGCTCGGCGCGCTTGCGGTTGCTCTCGATCCCGATCACGTCGAAGCCCCGCTGGTTGGCGACCGCGAGGATCGTCCCGATCCCACAACAAGGGACGATGATGCGCACGGTCGTGGGCGACAGCGTTCGGATCGCGTCGACGGCCGTCTCGGCGGCACGCGTGCCGATGCTGTGACTCCACGGCATCTCGCCGAGATCGGGCAGCACGTCGGGCGTCGGACGGGAGGCGTCGTCGACTGCCCGACGCGAGAACGCGAGCACGTGCGTGTAGCCGGGCCGACCGTGGATTCGAGTCCCGGGCGGGCGTCGACACACAATCTTGTGGAAGACCAGCGGGATCTCCAGCTCCTCGGCGACGCCGAGCACCAGGCCGGCCTTCGAGATCCAGCGCCCTTCATGCTTGATGTCGGTCTGGATGAACACGCACAGTCCGTCGTCCATGGCGGTGAGCAGGCTCGCCCGGGCAGCCGCACGGAAGAACGCTCGCCAGCGATCGATCGTGCAGCCGAGCTCGCTGACGTCGGCCAGCGAGGCGACCACGGAGGTCTGCGCGAGGCTCGGGTTGGCGAGCAGCCAATCGACCGCGTCGCCGTGGATCACTTCGCGCTGCATTTCACTCCTCCTCGAGCTCGACGATGTACCAGTTCCCGTCCGCTTGCAGCTCGAGCCTCGCGCGCCAGCGCCCCGCGAGGAACCACTGCGGCGCAGGATCCCCCGCCTCATAGCCGATCCCGGTGACACGAATCGCGCCGTCGAGCACCTCGACGAGATGCGCGACGCACCAGAAGACGGCGCCATCGCTCGTGCGGCAGACGATCCGCACCCATTGGCCCGGCGCCGCGTCCTCCGGCCCGGTGAAGTACGGCCGACCGGGCGCGGCCGGGTTGAGCTCAGGCGCAAGCCGGTTCATGTTGGCGCCGTAGTCGAGATTGACCCACGCCTCCGTCAGCTCGATCTCGTCCGTCATTCACTCCTCGTCTGCTCAGGTGGCTGCGGGTCGATCACGAAGGTGATCGCCTGGCGCGAGAATTCGTGCAGCCGAACGCCGAGCCACAGCACCGCGAGCAGCGGCGTGAACGGATCCTCGAGCTCACGATAGCGACGACCCACGACCGCGGGATTTGGCGTGAGCTCGGAGCCGGCCCGAAGCTTGCGCGGCCCGACCCGGATGTCGCGCTCGCACGCGCGACGCCACGCGAGCACGCCGAGGATCACCGTCTGCAGCTGCGTCCAGCTCTCGTAGTGCGTTGCCAGGACCGAGACGCCGATCTGCGCGGGCTCGAGGTGAGCGCCGATGTCTCGCAGCGTGTGCACGGCCGCCAAGTTCACCATGCGCACGCACGATCGGCGACTGCGGTCGGGGCTGCGGATCCGCCAGACGGCGCGCCGAACCGGCGGCTCGGTCTGCTGCTGGGCTCGACGGTGGAGCCCGGCGGTGGGCTGTCCGAGCTGATCGAACGCAGTCGCAACGGCATCGCCCAGCGCGACACAGCAGCGCATGACCGGCAGCACGATTGCGAACCGAGCCGCCTCGGCCAGCGAGATCGGGTGCTCGAGGTACGGCGCGGAGCGAACCCAGAAGTTGGGGTTGATCTCGATCCGCGGCGCGTCGATGTGAGCGCTCCGCAGCGGTCGGTCCTCGCCGGGACGCAACTCGCCACGCAGGTGGAACAAGAGCTCATCGCCGCCGCCGAGCCGAGCCCAAGCGCACGCGAGCGCGTGCCGATGACGAGCGGCGATCTGTGCTCGCGAGACCCCGCGGCTTCGCGCGTCTGGTTCACGCCACAGCTCCAAGTCGTGGCGGCGGTCGAGATCGGCGATTGCCCGCCGCGCCGCTGCCAGCCGTGCCGCGGTGTCGAGCTCGACACGTAGCGGGTGCAGCGGCCAATCGAGCGTATTGGCGGCCGCTCGCAGGTGCGAGTCGGACATCTGCGCAATTGTGTGCCGAGATCGCGCAGATG
>DATLLB010000986.1:0-8516 GCA_035538075.1 Enhygromyxa sp. | reverse complement strand
GCTGCGCTTCAACGCGGGCGATCGCTTCGCGCAGCTGCTCGCCGACGAGCTCGGCGCCGATCGGGTGCACGAGCTACGCAGCGCGTTCGAGGGCTGGCCGGGCGCACGCACCCGGCAGTGGGGCTGCCCGGGCGAAAAGACGGATTAGGGCACCACGGCGACCGGCACGGGCGCGAGCGCGGCGGTCTCGGAGGCGACCGAGGGCACGACGATGCGGTGCAGCACGCCGTGGTGACCCGAGCCGCAGACCAGCATGCAGGCGTGGGTGGAGCTCGCGAGATCGATCAGCCCGGGCAGCACCGGGCCGCGCGCGACCTGGGTCTCGATCGCGCCGAGCTGATGCGCGCGCACGAACTGATCCATCCGCTCGCGGCCGCGATCGAGGATCTCGGTGGCCAGCAGCTCCCAGCGCTCGGACTGGATGAAGCCCGCGTAGCCGAGCTGATCGGGCATGTCGACCAGGTGCACGAGCACGAGCTTGCGCTGGAGCGTGTCGGCGATCGGCCGCGCCCACTCGATCGCGCGGCGCGAGCTGTCCTCGAAGTCGACGGCGACCAGCACCGGGCCGTCGCCGATCTGCGAGGGCAGAAGCTCCGGCGGAGCGACGATGATTGGCTGCTTCAGGCGTCGCAGCAGCCGACGCGCGACCGCACCGAGCCGCGGGAACGCGACCTGCTTGTGGCTGGCCGCGCGGCGGCTGATGAGCAGGGCCGTGCTGCCGTGCGCGCGGGCGCGGTCCTCGAGCAGCTCGACCGCGTCGCCGCCGAACACCTCGGGCGCGTGCAGGTGACCATCACGGGCGACCTCGTCGAGGATCTCCTTGCCGCGCTGTCGAAACGCGCCGAGGATCGTGTCCTCGTCGGAGTGGCGCATCAGCTCGACCATCGCGTCGGGCTCGATCACGCAGACCGACTGCACATGCCCGGCCGGCTGCAGGGCTGCGGTCCTGCACAGCCACAGCGCGTACTGGATCGCCCCTGTCGTCTGCGGGCGGAGATCGAGGCCGAGGGTCAGCTGGAAGGGGCCGGACATGCGCCGACTATCGCAAACGCGACCGGGCCACCGCTAGCGAGGTGAGCGCGAAGTGCTTGCGTCCCGCCGCCGTCGCACGGACGCGAGCCCGAGCAAGCCCAGCAGGCCCAGCAGCGCGCCCGAGCGAGCGCCCGCGTCGTTGGCCGAGCAGGCGCAGCCCTTGTCGTCGCCGTCGATCCCGAGCTCGTCGCCGGTGTCCCCGAGGCCGCCGTCTCCGTCGCCGCTGTCGTCGTCGCCGCTCGACGGCCCTTCGTCGCCGGCCGGGTCTTCGTCGCCATCGCCGTCGCCGTCGCCCTGGGGCAGCGGCGGCGCGTCCTGATCGACGCCGATCGTGATCACGTCGGCCGCCGACTCGTTGCCGACCCAGTCGGTGGCGATCGCCTCGACCACATAGCCGCCGGCTTCGAACACGAGGTTCCAGCCGTACGGCTCCGACGAGTCGCGGTTGCCGGGGAACTCCTGACCGTTGATCACCAAGCGAACGTCGGCGACACCGAAGCCGTCACCGTCGTCGGCGTCGGCGGAGATCGTCACGTTGACCTGCGCGCCGCCGGCCAGGTCGTAGGTCGTGCCGTTCGGCGGATCGATGATCGCCACGCTCGGCGCGTCGGAATCGTCGCCGCTCCCGAACGCCTCGCCGCACAGCGCCGAGAAGCCGCTGACCGGGCCGCCCGAGCAGCCGTTCGACCAGCTCGCGCCGTTGGTGTTGGCGGGGTCGAGCGGGATGGCGCCACACTGCGGCGTCGGATCCCAGTTGCCGTCGCCGTCGTGACACGGCGTGATGTCGACGCCCGAGTGGCTCTCGACCCACGGGAGCGCCACGTGAATGAGCGAGAAGATGCCGCCCTGCCCACACTCGCCGCCGCCCGAGGTGATGCCGAACGCCCGCCAGGTGTCGTCGCCTCCGAACTCGCTCTTGAGCTTGATGTAGACCGGACCGCCGGAGTCGCCCTGACAGGCGTCCTTGCCGTTGCCACCGATCACGGCCTGCTCGCCGATCGCCTGGATGAGCGTGGTGACCTCGCGCTTGCTGCCGCTGCCGCCGTTGTCGGACTGGCCAAAGCCGACGATCACGACCTCGCGACCGGCGGTCAACGCCGAGAGATCGCAGCCCCACGCGGGCGGGATGATCGGCACGTCGGTGACCGACGAGCTGAGCTTGCAGTAGCCGAAGTCGGTGCCGCCGACCTGCCCGGTCCAGGTCGGGCTCGAGTAACACGTCGCGCTGACTTGCCGAGCGCCACCGCCTTGGCCCTCGCCGAACGAGATCGTCGCAGGTCGACCCGTGGTCGAGTTCGGGCAGTGTGCGGCCGTCATCACGATGTCCGGGTGCACGAGCGTGCCGGAGCAAGACCAGCCGCTGAACCCGACATACACGGCCGTCGGCCACCCGCACGTCTTGGCCGCGGTGCCACCGTAGACGGCGGGATCCTGATCGAGACCTTCTTGGATCTCGTGGGGCGGATCACCAGCCTCGGCGATGGCGGGGATCAGAGAGGCAGCGCCCAATACCGGGACCGCGCAAGTGAGCAGACGACGCAGCTGCAAAGCTCGCATTTCGAATACCTCGCACGAAGCCTGCTTATCGTAAAGACTCGTAGGCTCACATGAGGAGGATCCACAGAATCAGCAAGAGCAGCGCGGATCCACCCCAGCGAAGCGCTGGGCGCGGGATCAAGCGGCCTTTGGCGTCAATGCCCCGTGCAAGAAAGCCGATGCAGCTGACCAACCATGCTGCGAAGGAAAGCGCCGCGAGGAGGGTGCGGTGGCGAGGTTGGAGGTCCTGCTCGAGCTCCTCGGCCCACCGATCGCGGGCGATCGGGCGATTGCTGGCTCGGGCCTCCTCGACCATCAGCTCGACGATCTCGGCATTGGCTTCGGCGAGGAGCTCCGGCTCGGGGACGTCGAGGGTGCGGGTGCCGATCAGCGCGCTCCTCAGCTCGCGCCATGCGGTGAGCGAGGTGGTGATCTCTCCCGCGGATTGAGCATCGACGGCCAGCGCGTGGAGTCGGTCGATCGCTTGGTCGTCGTGCTGCGCGAGCGGCAAGCGAAAGCGAGCCGCCCGTCCGAGGTGGCGAATCTCCGCGTCGCGATCCCCAGCCTCGCCTGCCTCGTCCGCGCGCGCGAGCTCGGCCCGCCCGTCGACAGCCGTGCGCACGAGCAGAGGCGCGAGCACCAGCGCGACGACACCCGCGATCAGACCGAGTCGCTTCATCTTCTCGATCATGATCGGTCGCGGGGGTGAGCGGTCCTCGACGTGGCTTGGTGATTGTCCATGCTCCGCATGGACAATCACGTAAAGTCGCGGCGGCTGAACAAGAGCACGGCCACCAGCAGGCACATGCCGCCGTAGGCCGCGGCGTAGGCGGCCGCGCTCGCCACGTAGCCCCAGCTGACGAAGCTCTCGTGCACGCTGACCACGGTGTCGTCGAAGTTGGCACCGGACACGAAGAACATTCGAAAGTCCGGCAGCAGCTCGAGCACGCCCGCGAGCACGGTACCGCCGAGGCTGCCGTCGAGCTTGCCGGTCGCAAACGCCTCGAGCTCGGCGGTGTTGCGGCCGATCACCCACAGCGAGCCGGCGAACATCGCCGACAGCCACGGCGACGAGAAGCTCGAGAACAGCATCGCCACCGCCATCAACAGCAAGAGCTCGAGCCAGATCAGCAGCTCGGCGCGGATCATCGGGATGCCGTGGCGCCCGCCCTGCACGGCCAGGAACCCGGCCAGCACCGCGCTCATCAGGCCGACCAGCGCGGTCATGGTCACCGCCAGGCCGAGGTACTTGCCGAGCAGGAATTCGTGCCGATGCAGCGGCTTGGGGATGATCGCGTAGACGGTCTTGCGATCGAGCTCCTTGCTCAACAGGTTCACGCCGAGGAACAGCGCGATCACGACCCCGAAGATGCTGATGCCGGCGAGCCCGAGGTCCTTGATGATGCGCACCTCTTCGTGCAGCGAGAGCTGGCCGAGCACCAGCGAGAAGGCCATCAGCGCGACCGCGAACATGACCAGGATCGCCAGCACCTTGTTGCGCACGGCCTCGCGGAAGGTGTTGAGCGCGATCGCCCAAATTCGCGACAAGATTCGAGACGTGACCGCGCTCATCAGCTGCGCTGCTCCTCGGCGCGCTGGCCTGCGTCGCGCACGAACAACTCCTCCAGAGTCTCGCGCTGCGGCGCGACCTGAGTGATCGATCCGCCGCCGGCCAGCACCGCGGCGAGGAAGCGATCGACGTCGGCCTGCTCGCGCGCGACGAACACCTGGCCCTCGGAGCTCGACGCGTGCTCGCCCTCGAACTCGCGGAGCAGCCGCTCGCGCAGCAATTCCGACCCCTGCCAGAGCACCTCGACGCGGTGGACCTTCGGGCTCAGCAGCTGACCGAGCGGACCGACGTCGCGCAGCTTGCCCTTGACGATGATCGCCACGCGCTCGCACAGCAAGTTGGCGTCAGCGAGGATGTGGGTGGAGAAGAACACGGTCTTGCCCCGCTCGCGCAGCTCGAGCATCAGCTCGCGTACCTCGCGTCGGCCGATCGGATCGAGCCCGCTCATCGGCTCGTCGAGCACGACCAGCTCGGGGTCGCCGATCAGCGCCTGCGCGAGCCCGACCCGCTGCATCATGCCCTTCGAGTAGCTGCGCATCGCTCGATCCTTGGCCATGCCGACGCCGACGCGCTCGAGCAGCTCGCCGGCCCGCTTGCTTCGCTGCGCGCGATCGAGGCCGTAGATGCGGCCGACCATGTGCAGGAATTCCGTGGCCGACAGGTAGTCGTAGAAGTACGGGTTCTCGGGCAGATAGCCGATGCGGCGCTTGGCCGCGAGGTCACCGACCGCAGCGCCGAGGATCGAGGCCTTGCCGCCGCTCGGGTGGATCAGGCCCATCAGCATCTTCATGGTCGTGGTCTTGCCGGCGCCGTTCGGGCCCAGGAACCCGAACACCTCGCCGCGCTCGACCGCGAAGCTGATGCCGTCGACCGCGACCGTGCGCTTGCGCGAGAAGCCGCGCACGAACTCCTTGCGCAGGTTCTCGACCTCGAGCACGGCGGCGGGCATTGGCGAGGGCAGGATACGCGAAGCGCTCCACGCCGTGAAGCACAAGCCCGCGCGCGCACACGAGCATCTATCCGAAGCTCGCCCCAATGGCTGCGAGCGCGCGCGACCACGGCTGGGTGATCTCGACGTTGCGCAGCTCGAAGCGATCGAGCTTGGCGAAGCGATCGCGCTGCGCGACGATCAGCTCGGCCCCGACGTCGGTCACGTGATCGATGCGGAGCCTTCGCAGGCGCTCGAGCAGCGGTGAGCTGGCCAAGTGCTCGGCGACCGGATCGCCGCCCGACCAGCAGCGCAGCTCCAGCTCGACCAGCGCGGGCAGCAAGCGCGGCTGCGAGAGCACGGCGAGCTGCTCGCGCAGCTCGTCGTGCTTGTGGCCGGCCTGGCTGGAGACCAACCGCAGCGAGACCAGCTCGGGCAGCTGCGCCAGCATGCTCGCGCGCACGATCAAGCCGTCGCTGCCATCGCCGAGCTCGAGCTCGCGCAGCGCGAGCGGCTGCTCGAACGAGGCCAGCAACGCGGCGACCGTGGCGTGGCGCGAGCCCTTGGCCTTGAACGAATGCGTGTCGATGCGGAGGCTGTGCAGCATCGTCGCCGACGGCGAGTCGAGCACGGCCTCGAGCAGGCGATCGGGCGTGTGCCCGAGCAGCTCCGAGTCCCACGCCCGAAACTCGCGGGTGCGGATGTTCGCGGTCGTGATGAAGCCGCGCTCCCAGGTGAGATCGGCGATGCGCGCGAGCTCGGGGACCTCGGAGAGATCGGCGAGCGCGAGGTCGACCAGGCGAAAGCTGCACGCACGCTCGATCTCGTCGAGCGCAGCGCGGACCGGCGCGGCCGCGTCGCTCGCGTCGTCGGCCCGCAGCGAGACCGCCAGCCACTCGCCGACCGGCTCGCCGAGCGAGAGCAGCCAGTCGGCGTAGACCTGCCACGCTTCGTGGCGCTCGGGCGAGCCCACACTCGTCGCGCGCACGGCGTCGATCACCAGGCGCTCGAGCTCGCGGTTGCGCGGCGGTCGATCCACTACGGTGGTTTTATCGCAGGCTCTCCACGCTTGGGGCCGCACAGGCTATCGTCGCCGCAGCATGCCGAGCGACGCACGGGGTTGGCGACGACGCGGGTTCTTGGCAGCGGCCGGGCTCGCTCCGCTCGCGCTTGCGAGCCGTCGCTCGCACGCCGCTCCGCCCGACGACGCGGCCGAGTACGAGGTCGACGACGAAGCCTACGAGCTGTTCGCTCCGCGGACCGGGCCCGAGCTGCAGATCGATCTCCCGCAGCTGCAGTACGGCGGCGACTGGAACCCGCGACCCGGAGGCATGCGCGAGCTCGGCCAGGAGCTGCGCCTGCGCACGCGCTTGGTCCCGCTGCGCGAGCCCACGATCGTCAGCCTCGATCCCGACGAGCTGTTTCAGAGCCCGTTCTTGTACGTGGCCGGCAGCGGCGGGCTGCCGGGGCTCGTCGATGACGAGCAAGCCCAGGGTCAGCTGCGGCGCTTCGTCGATCTCGGCGGAATGATCGTGTTCGACGACGCCGACGGCGGGGCCGACTTCGGCTTCGGCCGCGACGTCGAGGCGCTGATCGAGAAGATGTTGCCCGGCAGCAAGCTCAGCCGCGTCGCCGCCGACCATGTGCTCTACCGCAGCTTCTACATCGTCGACTTCCCGGCCGGCCGCACGCGCGCGAAGGACCACGTGCTCGGCGTGCAGGACGAGGGGCGCATAAAAATTTTGGTGCTGCCCAACGACCTCGGCGGCGCGCTGGCCCGCGGCGACGACGGGCTCTACCGCTGGCCGTGCACGCCCGGCGGCAACGTCCAGCGCGAGTGGGCGATTCGGATGGGCGTCAACATCCTCCTCTACGCGACCTGCACCGACTACAAGTCCGATCGCGCCCACGTGGAGACGCTGATGCGCAATCGGAGGTGGAAGTGACGGGTTTCGAAGGGTGCGTAGCTGCGATCACGGCGAATATTCACCGTGTGCCACCGTCCGGGCCGGCGTGGCTACGACACTCGCTACCCTCACCTTGCTTCCGCTCTTGATTGGGCCACCCTCGCTGATCGTCGCCGAACCGCCGGCGAACGAGGATCCGGGGATCACTAGCGAACCCGAAAGTGCAGCCGAGCCCGTCCCCCCGCCCGCGAGCGCGCAAAAGCGCGAATGGATGCTCGTCATCGCCCCGGGCTTCGATTATGTGATTGGCCCAAAGGCTAACCCCTACCGAGCGCTCGGTGGGGGTTTTCGCTTTGGTGGTCACGCAATCAAATGGGCCGGGGCCAAAGGGCACTTTTTGGTAGGTGGTGGGCCGATTCTGCACTACTCGTATATCGCCGACAAGACCAGCGACAAGATCCACATCGTCACCGTCAACGGCGACCTCCTGCTCGGCGGCGGCAAACAACGTTGGGGTGTGTACTGGCATTTGACCGCGGGACTGGGCTATCTCCAGGCATCCGATGGCCAGACGAATACCAACATCAGGACCCTGGGTGCACGAGCTGCAACCGGGGTTGGCGGGTACGCGAAGATCGTCGATCGCTTCAGCCTCGGGGCACTCGTCGACGTCGGCTGGGCGGGCGGAACTTGGGTCAATGCGTTGATTACCGCCAACATACACTTCGGTCGGCGCGGCGATCCGCTCTGAAGTCGATCTCGAGCGCGTACAGGTCACCGCCCCGCCTGCGGCACACCTTCTGCCGCACGTGGCGCTTCGGGCCCTGTGGGGCTCAAAGCCCGCGTCTGAGGCTTCGCCGCGTGCCGCTGGACTTTTTGCGGGCAATTGCTGATCCACGAACCGACGATGTCCGAGTGGTCGCTGATCGTCGGGCGCGCGCCCGGTCTGCTCACGTGGGTGCTGCTGGTCGCGTGCGTGGGCCTGGCGTTGGTCGAGGCCGGGCTGCCGCTGGTGCGGCGCAGCGGGCAGAGCAAGTCGGAGCGTCGTGGCGCGCCGGCGATCCTCGGCTTGCGCGTGCTCGCGATCGCGGCCCTGATCGCGATGGTGCTGGAGCTCGGCGTGCGCGTGGAGACCTTCACGGGCGCGTCGCGTCGCGTGGTCGTGCTGGTCGATCACTCGGCGAGCATGGATCTGGCCGACGGACCTGCCGACGCCGATCCGGGCCGCGAGACCACGCGCCGCTTCGATCGCACGCGCGCGAGCTGGCGCGAGGGTGCGAGCGCGCGCGAGCGCTGGCGCGAGGGTGGTGTCGACGTCGAGGTCCGCGGCTTCGCCAGCGAGGTCACGCCGCTGACCCGCACCAGCGCGGACGAGCTCGCGCTCGAGCCTGACGGCGCGGCCTCGGATCTGACCCGCGCGCTGGTCGAGCTCGACGAGTCCGACGCCGGCGAAGGGGCCCCGCTGGCCGCCGTGGTCGTGATCTCCGACGGCCTGGTGAGCGCCGATCCGGCCACCGCTCGCCACCTCGGCACCGTGGTCGAC
>DATLLB010000985.1:0-6314 GCA_035538075.1 Enhygromyxa sp. | reverse complement strand
CCTCGGTCACGTCACCGTTGCACGAGGTCACCAGCGAGCAGAGCACCGACACGACCGGCATTGGTGATGGGGATGGCGATGGCGATGGCGATGGCGATGGCGATGGCGATGGCGAGGGCGACGGCGACGGCGACGGCGATGGTGACGGCGACGGCGATGGCGACGGCGATGGCGACGGCGATCCCAACCAAGGCTCGTGTCGTCCCTCGGAGATCTACGGAGCCGCGGGCGGCTTCCCGGCCTACGTGGATGCCAACTACGCCGACTTCCTCGAGAAGAAGGTCGCGATCGTCACTCACCGCTCGCACTCCGGTGCTGGCGGCAACGTGGTGACGATCGTCGACATCTCCGGCGAGCCGCCGCCGCCCAACATGAACTACCTCGCGCCGCTCTACTGGCAGCCGCAGTGGAGTCAGAGCAACCTCGGCCTCGTCTTCGGCCTCACGCTCGACTCCGACGGCAACCTCTACGTCGCGCCCACCACCATCTACGGCGCCAACGGGTCCCCCAACACCATCAAGCGCATCGACGCCGTCACCGGCCAGATCAGCAACTTCGCGACCTTGCCCAACAACGGTCCCGCGTTCGGCCACCTCAACTACGACTGCGTCAGCGAGTCCATCTACGTCAGCAACCACGAGGACGGCCGCATCTACCAGGTCGGCATGGACGGCCAGGTCATCAGCACCTACCACCACGCGACCGGCGACGTGACGCTCGGCTTGGCCAACGATCCCGGCGAGCCCAACGGCCAGTTCGTGCCGCTCGGCCAGCGCCCCTGGGCCGTGCAGTCGCACGCCGGCCGCCTCTACTACAGCGTCTGGTGGGAGCACTCGCAGGCCATCAACCAGGTCGAGAACAACGAGGTCTGGTCGGTCGCCTACGTCGACGAAGGCGGCGTGCCCGATCCCGCGACCGCGAAGAAGGAGTTCGTGCTTCCGTCCACCCAGAACGGCGGCGCGGTCTCGACTCCGGTCTCGGACATCAGCTTCGCCCACACCGGCTGGATGCTGGTCGCGCAGCGCACCATGAGCAGCGACACGTCGACCGGCGCCCATCAGTCGACCACGTTCGAGTACGACTACCAAAACGGCGACTGGATCTGGCAGGGCACCACCTACATCGTCGGCGAGCTGCTCCCGTTCAGCGCCGCGGGCGGTGTCGATCACGACTTCGATCCCGAAGGCTACGTGTGGATGACCGGCGACGCGCTCGACTTCTACACCCCGAATGTCGTCTACGGCCTCCAGGGCACGCCCTACGGCGGCGGCGGCATCCAGACCAGCACGATCATCGACCTCGACCACGAGATCACGCAGCAGGACAAGACCGTCTACGGTGACGTCGAGCTGCCGATCCCCGGCGACGCCGACCCGGTCCCCCCGCCCACGTAATCGGCGGCTGCCCGGCCCGAGCAAAGCGGACTACCTCGCTCGAGGTAGTCCGCTTTGTTCTTTCCGAGTCACAACGCCTCGACGACCCCGCCCGGCAGCTTCACCGCGCTGCTGTCATTGCAGCGCACGAACGGATAGCAGCGGACCGGCGGATACACGAGCCGCTCCGCGCGACGCCACCAGCCGGGCTGCGCGAGCGCGGGATGCTCGAGCTCGCCCTGCTGCCCCACCGTGCGCAGGAAATCACCAAGCTCGGTGCGAACTGGCGCATCACCGCGCACATCGAACGCGCCCGCTTCATAGCAATTGTGCTCGCGCGTCACCATGCAGTGCCAATCGAACGCGCCGAGTAGCGACCACGCCGTGATCGCGCGCAGATCGATCCCGAGCTCGCGACAGCGCAGCGCACAATCCCACATCTCCTTGAACCACCGAATCTGCTCGTGCGGATCGTCGCAGCCCAGGTGCACCTCGCTGAGCACCAGCGGAATGCCGTAGCGCACCCATAGGCGTCGCAGCAAGACCGTCGGCTCGACGAAGCCCTCGGCGCTGGCCCGCACGGCCTCGACGTCGGCGTACGACCTGCGGCCGTTCCCGCCGATCTGATGCGGTCGATAGTACTTGGTGCGCTCGTCGAGCAGCCGCACGCTGGTGATGTAATGATTGGCACCGAGCATGTCCGGCGGCGGCTCGTCGCGCAGCCGCTCGAGCGCGACCTCGCCGACGCCCGCTCCCCGTAAATAGCCGTAGAGCGGGTGCCCGCGACCAACCCGACCACACAGCAAATCATAGGCGAGCAGGTGCCGCTCGTTCTCGAAGTCGGCCTGCTCGATCAGCCCGGGCGTGCACAGCGTCAGGCCCAGATCCTCGGTCTGCAACAGGCGCGCGCGCGGGTTGATTCGTCGAATCTCCCGCATCGCCAATTGCACCGCACGGCACTGCTGGACCAGCGCCCGGCAGAAGGCCGCGTCGCTGCGCTCGTGCGGAAACCAAAAGCCGTAGAGCCCGCTGAATCGCGCGGTCGTCAGTGGCTCGTTGATCGGCGTGTAGGCATCCACCCACGGATAGCGTCGCGCGACCGCACCGGCGTAGCGGGCAAAGCTGCTTGGAAATGTGGGATCGAGCAAGTTGGTATAGGCCGGGCCGCTGCCGTGGTGGAGCAGCCCCACTATTGCCGTGATGCCGAGCGCACGCAGGCGCTCGAGCCGGACATCCGACCACGACCAATCGTACTCGCCCGGATGGGTGGGAGCCGTGCGCTCCCACAGCACCGGGAACCGCAGCGCTCGCACGCCGAGCTCGGCGATCGCGTCGAGATCCTCGAGCCGCCGGTCATGCCCGCTGCGCCGCAGCTGATCGAAGTAGCGCTTGCGGACGCGATTGACCGTGCACTCGACCCCGCCCCACAGCTCCACCTCAGGAGACGGAGGTGACCCGCTCGGTCCCCTTGAATCCACGCGAGACCTCGTTGCTGACGGCGGTTGTGACGGCGCGCAGACGAGCGGCGCCCGCGAGCTTGGCGTAGAGGGTCAGCGCCTGCGCGACCACCTGATCCATGTTGTAGTAGCGGTAGGTCGCCAGCCGCCCGGCAAAGTGCACCTTGGGTGTGGCGTCGGCCAGGGCCTTGTAGCGCTGATAAATCTCGGCGTTCTCGGGTCGGGGCACCGGATAGTAGGGATCACCCTCGGCGCACGGAAACTCGTAGACGACGCTGGTCTTGGCGTGCTCCTGCCCGGTCAAGTACTTGAACTCGGTCACCCGCGTGTACGCGTGCTCGTTGGGATAGTTGACCACCGGTCCCGGCTGGAACACCGCCCGATCGTGGGTCTCGTGGCGAAACTGCAGCGAGCGATAGGGCAGCTTGCCGTAGCGATACTCGAAGAACTCGTCGATCGGCCCGGTATAGATCATCTCGTCGTAGGGGATGAACCCCACGATGTCGCGATAATCGGTGTTGATCATGATCTTGATGTTCGGGTGATCGAGCATGCGCTCGAACATCCGCGTGAAGCCATGCTTGGGCATCGCCTGGAAGGTGTCGGTGAAGTAGCGATCATCGCGGTTGGTGCGGACCGGCACGCGCGCGGTCACGCAGGCGTCGAGCTCCGCGGGATCGAGGCCCCACTGCTTGCGCGTGTAGTTCTTGAAGAACTTCTCGTACAGCTCGCGGCCGACCTTGCTGACGATCACGTCCTCCGAGGTCTGCACGCGCTCGACCGGCACCGCGACCGAGGCGAAGAACCCATCCAGCTCCAGCGCGGTGAGGTTGAGGCCGTAGAGCCGATTGACGGTGTCCAGGTTGATCGGCAGCGGCAGCAGCTGCCCGTCCACGCTCGCGAGCACGCGGTGCTCGTAGGGCCGCCACTGCGTGAACTGCCCCAGATAATCGAACACGTCCCGCGAATTGGTGTGGAAGACGTGCGGGCCGTATTTGTGGACCAAGAGCCCGGCGTCGTCGTGGTGATCGTACGCGTTGCCGCCGATGTGCGGGCGCCGATCGACGAGCAGCACGCGCTTGCCTCCGTGCCGGGCCAGACGCTCGGCGAGCACCGAGCCGGCAAACCCGGCGCCGACGATCAAGTAATCGAACATTGGCGCTCCTTCACACACGCGGAGTCGATGAGCTCACGCATGCGGTTCCAGGTCGCATCCCACGAATTGCCCCGCAGGAACGCGTCGACGCGCGTCAGCCAGGGCTGGCGATCCTCGCGACTCAGCTCGCGCTCGGCCGCGACCACGAACTGCTCGGGATCGTCGGCGATCGAGACCAGCTGCGCGCGCCCGTACGGACGCACCACGTCGCGGATCGAGGTCGAGACCACCGGCTTGCCGGCGGCCAGATACTCCGGCGTCTTGGTCGGGCTGATGAAGCGGGTCGCGTCATTGCGGGCAAATGGCATGATCGCCAGATCCCAGCCGGCGATGTAGGCCGGCAGCTCGCCGTAGGGCTTCTGTCCGAGGTAGTGAATGTTCGGACGCCGCGGCAGGCTGTCGGCGCTGATCTTGACGACCGGCCCGACCATCACCAGCTGCCAATCCGGACGCGCGTCGGCGACACCGGCGATCAGCTCGAGATCGATCCGCTCGTCGATGACCCCAAAATAGCCGAGCCGCGGTCGCGGCAGCGCGGCCTGATCGGCGGGCTCGGGCTGTGCCGTGCGCGCGCGCGCGAAGTGTGCAGATTCGATGCTGCTCGGAAAGCAATGCACCGCCGCGTGCTGCTGACGCTTGGCCTCATACAGACTGCGACCGCCGGTGAACACCAGATCGGCGCGCTCGAACAGCTCGCGCTCGCGCTCGCGCAAGGTCGGCGGCGCGTGCAGGAACGCCGACAGCTCATCCATGCAATCGTAGACGGTCGCGACCGGCCCGAGGTGACACGCGCAGCCGAGCGCCATTGGCGAATACATCCATAGTACGTACGAATCGATCGAATAGGCCGAGAGTAGCTCGTCGACCATCTCGCGCTGCGCCTGCTCGCGCGCGGCTTGATCGAGATCGGCGGGTAGCTGCGGGACCGCCACCCACACGCCCTCTTCTCGAAAGCGAACATCGAGCCGCGGCGGCCCTTCGCTGACCATCGGCTCCTCGAAGTAGAAGACCCGTCGCTCACGAGCGCAGCGCGAGAGCAGGTGTTGGGGCCGCTGATAGACGAAGTCCCAGCGCAGGTGCGAAAAGCACAGGAGGTCGTATTGCGACGCAGCCGGGGGCGCGGCGGTCGTGCTGCGCCCTGCCAGCTGCCGTCCTTCATTGTTGGTCATTCATTCGAGTCATGGGACAGGTTTGCAGCTGGCGCAAACCTGCGGCGGAGATTCGACGCGCACACGCGAGTATTGCCGGCTCTGCGCGCAGCGTGTGCGGGCACGAGCTGTCTCCGCCGCATCGGCGAGGCAGGCGCGCGGCCTCGCAGCAAATCCGTTATCATCGCGCCGTGACGACCGACATGCATTCGCGACACATCCGGCGTGCGCTCGTGTGCCTGCTTGGACTCACCAGCTGCGGCGATGACTCGGTGTCGGCGGACTCGAGCTGGCCGAGCTCGAGCGAAGGCGACTCGCTGGGCGACGGCGACTCGCTGGGCGACGGCGACTCGACCGATGACGAGTCCGGCGATGGCGATGGCGATGGCGACTCGACCGGCGACGGCGACGGCACCAAGTTCGACATGGCCCCGGTGCCCGACCTCGACGACGATCTGCCGGTCGACGCCTGCAAGGTCATCGACGACATGAACGCGATCGGCGATTGCCGCGAGATTGCCCCGCCCGACGCGTTCGAGCCCGACATTCAGTGGGACTGGTGGGGGCCCGACGGCGAGACCGAGTCGCTGGTTCCGGCGCTGGTCGCCAACCTGACCGATGACAACGACGACGGCGCGATCGATCTCTGCGACACACCCGACGTGATCGTGGTTGCGACCAACTACCCGACCAACTCGCACATCTACGTGCTCGACGGCGCGACCGGCCAGCTCCACTTCCAGATCCCGACGCTGGTCAGCTTCTCGATCACGCCGGCGATCGGCGACATCGACGACGACGGGATCCCCGAGCTCGTCGCCGCGATCGGCCCCGGCATCAACGACGTCGTGCGCGTGATCGCCTTCGAGCATGACGGCACCCACAAGTGGACCAGCAGCGAGGCATTCATGCATTATCAGGGCGCCTCGATCGCGCTCGCCGATCTCGACAATGACGGTGACGTGGAGATCATCGTCGATCGACTGATCCTCGATCATGAGGGCAATCTCGTGTACCAAGCGCCCGCGCAAAATGGCGTCATTCAAAACAGCGCGGTCACGGCCGCCGATCTCGACGGCGACGGCGACGGCGTGCCGCTGCTCAGCGTCCCACGCAGCGCGCGGACCCTGGCCGAGTACCCGACCGTCGCCGACGTCGACAACGACGGCTCGGCCGAGAT
>DATLLB010000984.1:0-5040 GCA_035538075.1 Enhygromyxa sp. | reverse complement strand
GCACTCGATCCAGCTCCGGCGCCAGCTTGCGCGCCGAGGGTGGGGGAGCGTTGGCCGGGAATTGGCGATCGAGCTCGGCCGTGAGCGCGGCGGCGTCGATGCTCTTTCGCAGCTTCGCAGCCTGCTGGAGCAGCCAGGCCTCGACGTGGGGGCGGCTGAGTCCGTCGGCACGGTCGCGCGCGGCCCAGTCGACGAAGTCTCCGCGCAGCTGCATCAGCTCGCGGCCGCTGAGCACCAGCCGCAGCGGCAGCGCGGGCTTTTGATCGATGAGCAGGCCCAGCTGCGAGATGATCTCGTTGACCTCCTCGTTGGCGATTCGATCGAGGCTGTCGAAGAAGATCCACCAGATGACCTGGGTGCCGAACAGCCTGCTCTCGAGCAGCAGCTTGAGGTTGGCGATCGTGCGGGCCTGCTGCTCGAGGGTGTCGACCGGGATCAGGCCCATCGCACCGCATAGATGATTGATGATCAGCGGCGAAATCTCCTTGGGCGAGATGCCGACGTAGCTCTCCAGGTCGACGGTCACCACCCGCACGCCGCCGGGCGCCAGCGCCTTGACCGGCGAATTCTGCTGGTGCTGTGCGGCCTCGAGGTGGGTCAGATACCGCAAGGAGTGGCTCTTGCCCGCGTCCTGTCCACCATCGATCACGAGGATCCGACGCGCGTTGGGGAGCAACATGTCCCTGATCGTGCGTCGGAAATCGTCGCGATTGACGAAGGGCCGTGGACCCAAATGGGTGGTCTCGAACGGATCGGGCCCGCCGCTCGCAGGCACATTCACGGCCGGGGTCGTCGAGCCTGCAATCGCGAGGGCCGGCGCGGTCGGCAACGAAACGCCCGCGGCCGCGATCTTGCGCGCGATGGCTTCGATCACCACGCCTTGGTTGTGCTCCTGCGTCGCATAGTGGTGGAGGGCGACCACGCGGCCGCGCATGTCCAGCACCACCGAGCCCGAGGATCCGCGCAAGGTGTTGGTCTTGTAGCGGACGCGAGTGCCGCTCGGATTGATCGTGAACGGACCCGCGGCAGGCGTGGTGAGCTGGGTCTGGCCGAGCGGGTGTTGGAAGATGATCAGCGCGGCACGATCGTCGAAGAGATACCGATCGCTGCTCAGCGGGTAGAAGCCTCGCACGCCGCCGTCGCAGCGATCGTCAGCGACGTCACGCTCCAGCCGCAACAGCGCGAAGTCGAGGTGGTCGTCGTCGGCGTCCCAGTCGCGGGTCTGCCCGGCGACTTCGTTGGCGGTCGGCAGGCTGCCCACGATCGCATCGACAATCGCGACCGGCACACCGGTCTCGGCCGGCGATCGGTTCGTGCTCGCGATGAAGTCGAATTTCGCCACCACCGAGAAACCGTGCAATTTCGGCGGCCAGTGGCGGGGATCGAGCACGTGCGCGGCGGTCAGCAGCAGGTCGGGGCCGACCAGAAATCCGGTGCCCGCGGGTCGACCGGCGATCTCGATCATCGCGGTGCGCCGCATGGCGTCTCGACGAATCTGCAGATCGGACTGCGCCTCGATGAAGCCGAAGCTGCCGACATTGATGGACTGCAGACCCGGCTCGACGGTGGTGGCGAGACCACACAAGCTCCGCAGCAGGCCATGGAAGGCCGCGCTCTCGCGGTCCTCGAGGACCACCCGCAGCAGCTCGAACACCACGCCGGAGTCGACCGCGGCCGCGATTGCCCAGGTCCACAGATCGTTGGGTGCCGAGCTATCCGGCGCTCTCGACCACTCGAGCCGCGCGCTCGTGACCACGCGCTCGATCACGCTGCGCTGGTCGTACGCCAACGCGAGAATCTCTCGCACCCGCGGAGGTTCGGGGAGCGTCCAATCCACGGGAGCGCGGCTCCACCAGGGTTGCTGGGTATCGTCGGGCACGGCGGCTTCCAACAGCGCTGTCGATCGTCGGACTCGCGCTCGATCGAGTCAAGCGCGGAGTTTGGCTGCGCGCGAGGGTTGGCGAACGGTGTATGGTGGTGCCACCGTGACGTTGGCCAAGCGATACAACAAGCTGTTGAAGAGTCGTCTGCTGCACTTCGCGGCCTGGAACCCGGTGACCGACGGCTATGCGGTCGGCGACTTCGGGGGCTTCAAAGGCGGCGTGTTTCAGCGGCTCGGAAACATCGCGGAGTTCGGCGTCGATCCGGGCGCGCGCCCGGGGGTGTCGACGACCAAGTTCAACTTCACGTCTTCGGGGGCGAAGATTGTGCGCACGGCCGCCGGGGTGGCGGTCGATGTGTTCCCCGAGGGATCGGTCGAGGCCAAGCTCGAGATCGACTTCAGCGGGGAGGATGGCTTCTACATTCGCACCGGTGAGCTGTCCGTCACGGAGATGGCGTCGGTCGACGCGGTGGCGCAGCAGCTCAAGGGCAGGCGCGATGCGAATGGACGTCGCTGGAAATTGCGCTGGAGGGTCGTGCGCAAGGTCTATGTCGCGGTCAATCCGACGATCCTCGCCTCGGCGGAGCAGTCGGTGGGCTTCACCTTGGTCGGCAAGGCCGACGCACTCAAGGCGCTCGAGCTCGGCAGCGCCTCGGCCGAGATTTCTGCGTCGTCGACTCGCCAGGACGCGGTGCAGATCATCGGCGGGGCCGGGCCGGTCGCGATCGACCTGTTCTCGGTCCGGGTGATCGGCGGCGGGGCCAACCTCGAGGGCGTCGGCGCAGAGCCGATGATCATCGACGCCGACCTCGACACGAACTGGCCTGACGAGCCCGATGATGACGAAGATGCGTTCGAGTAGGTCAGTTCTGATTGACCTTCTTGGCCTTGAGCGTGATCGCCTTCTTGCCCTTGACGCTGATCTCGGCCCCGTCGAGCACGATCTCGCCGTTCTTCTTGAGCGTGATCGAGGCCTTGCCGACCTTGATCGTGAGCTCGTCGCCGAGCTCGATCAGGCCCTTCTTCTTGCCGTGCACCTGCAGCTGGCCGCCGGCGTCGATCTGCAGATCCTTGCCGGCCGAGACCGCGAGGTTCTGACCGGCTTGCTCGCGCAGATCCTTGCGGGCGGTGTGGGCGATGCTGGCGGCGTCGACCGACTTGCTGCCGACCACGCTCTCGCTGCTGGTCCCCCCCACGGCGATCGACTTGATGCCGCCGACCTCCTCGGCGCTCATGCCCCCGACCGAGGTGTTCATCGCCGCGCCGACGATGGTCGCGAGCGCTCCGCCGATCGTGACGGTCTTGGCGATCGCGACGGTCTCGCTCGCGCTCGCGCCGATGCTGACCGACTGGCTGCCGCCGACGTCGAGGGTCTGGTTGCTGGCGATCAGCACGTTCTGATCGACGCCGACGCGCAGGCTCATCGACGCGCCGATCAGCTCGTCGTGGGCCTTGCCGACGGTGATCGACTTGTTGGCGCCGACCGACTCGCGGTCGTCGTTGCCGATCACCTCGGAGCGATCATTCCCGACGCCGAGCGCAGCGTCGTGGCCGATCGACTGCGACGCGTCGTGGTTGATCTCGACCAGCCAGTCCTTCTGGCCGTGCATGTAGATTTGCTCGGAGCCGGCGGCGTCCTCGAAGCGCAGCTCGTTGCTGCCTCCGCCGCCCGGCGAGCTGTTGCTCCGCCAGCCGCTCTGCGTGGCGTTGCCGGGCAGGGCGAAGGGCGGATCGGCGGCGCCGTTGTAGACGCAGCCGGTGACCAGCGGGCGATCGGGGTTGCCCTCGAGGAACTCGACCACGACCTCCATGCCGACGCGGGGGATGAACTGCGCGCCCCAACCGGGGCCGGCCCAGCTCTGCGCGCAGCGAACTCGGCACGACGCCCCGGCGCCGAAGCTCGGCTGCTCTTCCCAGTGAAACTGGACCTCGATGCGGCCTTGCGCGTCGGTGTCGATCTCTCCGCCACCAACCACGGTCGCGGTCTGGGGGCCGAGCACGCGGGGCTTCTCGATGGTAGCGAGCGGACGGATCGGCACGTCGGCGGGTACGCAGCGAAAGCTGTTGCGATAGCCGTCGCTGGTCGAGTGGGTGACGTCGAGGATGATCCACTCGCTCGGGGCCTCGCGCTCGAGGCCCTCGAGCGTGAAGCGGCAGCCCGGTCGCGCGACGCTGGCGTTGCTCTGGCAGCGCGCGACCGAGCCGGACAGCTGTAGGGCCTCGGCCAGATCACGGACGCGCTCGCCGAGATCGTCGCCGCCGAGCCGACGCTGGCCGTGCTCGTAGACCCGCCGCACGCGGCCGCGCTCGTCGGCGCCGCCGTGATCGGCATCGAGCACGCTGCCCGGCTGCGCCGGATCGAAGTCGCTGCGCGCGACCGCGGTGGCGGTCAGCTGCTGCGACCATGCGAACACGCCGATCGACTCGAGGTCGGCCTCGTCGGGGTTGTGCGCGACGATCGGCAGCGTCGCGGTGCCGTCGACGTTGTCGAGCGCTGCGTAGCCATGGTTGTCGTCGCACAGGGCCAGCAGCTCGTGGCCGCGCGCCTGCTCGTGGGTGAAGAACCACGAGATGCCCTCTTCTTCGAGCAGGCGCCGGACGAACGCGAGGTCGCTCTCGCGGTACTGCACGCAGTACTCGCGCGGTGCAGCGCCGCGGGTCAGGCCGTCCATCGCGAAGCTGCGATCGTAGGGATCGAGCAGCTCGCTCAGCACCTCGCGGACGATCTCCTGCGCCGAGCGCTGCTGCCAGATTCTAGAGTGGCTGCTCTGCTCGGCGAGCGCGAGCGCGGGCACCAGCTCGACGCGCAGCTGCAGGCGATGCTCGTGGACGCCGAGGTAGTCGACGCGGGAGACCACGCCGTGGATGCAGCTCGGCGTGTGCTCGCCTCGCTGCATCGCCAGCTCGGCGCTGCTGCCCAGCAGCGCGCGGAGATCGACCTCGACCTCACCCGCGACTTCCCTTGGCAGGTCGGATCGCGCTAACAAGGAGCCCGACGGATGTCCAACCCTCGGCTCCCGCACCTCGAGTACCACCTGAGCTTCGCCGACGGGCCAGAGGCCGACTGGGTGGTGCGCTCGGTGTTCGCCGAGGAGGCGATCAACAGCTGCTATCACGCCGTGCTCGACATCGAGACCGACGAGCTCGAGGTCGATCTC
>DATLLB010000983.1:0-11126 GCA_035538075.1 Enhygromyxa sp. | reverse complement strand
CAACACGCTCGAGGTCAACACCATCATCAAGGACGGCATGACGGCCAACAAGATGCCGCCGCTGCCGTTCGCGCTGCTCGACATCCTCGCCGCCTACGCCAACTGTCTGCGCGGGTTCGGGATCGATCTCGCGCCGTACTTCGAGCTCGACCGTGATCGGCTGTGGCTGGCGCTCGACGAGCAGGCGCAGCGCGGTGTGGTCAAGGCCAAGAAGGTCGTCGAGGAGGCCGAGCGCGCGTACGCGTCGTCGCACGGTCGCGGGCCGGTCGAGCGCGGCGAGCTGTTCAACTACGTGACCGATCTGTGGCCGGTGCTCGAGCAGCCGCAGCTGCCCGGTCCGAGCGAGCAGCGGTGGTTCTCGATGGAGGAGGTCAGCAACGGCTGGGAGAACTTCGAGCGCCTGCGCATCGCGGCCAACCAGGCGATGGACTTTCGTCAGTTCGAGAAGGCCGACGCGATCTTGCTGATGCGCATCGTCGGCAACTGCTCGCGGCTCAAGTTCATCGTCCAGGGCATGCAGCGCGAAGGGGAGCAGCGCGAGGCCTGGGCGCAGCTGATCCCGCGCACGCGCAACCAACTGTTGATGGGCGACATGCACCAAAAGGGCGTGCCGCTCGACAAGCTCGGCACCGAGCATCAGGCCGCGGTGCGCAAGATGTGGGAGCTGGGCACCGAGCGGATCGTCGCGCAGACCTGCATTCAGGTGGACGGCGACGTGGTGACCCGCATCAGCCCGGCGCTGCTCGAGCAGCAGACCGAGGTCGTGCGTGGGCTGATCATGGACGCCCACCGGCGCAGCATCGGGACCAGCTTGAGCTACTGGAAATTGTTGATCGAGGTCGCGCAGCGGCTCGGCAGTCGGCTGCGGGGGCGCTAGCGGCATGGCCGAGCAGCGCGACTTCGCGGAGCTCTTGAACGATCTGACCTCGGGCGGGGTCGTGATCGTCGATCGGTTCCCCGACCGCGACGATGAGCAAGTCGCGTTTCGAACGCTGCTGCAGCTCGACGGCGACGTGATCCTGTCGATCCACGCCGAGGCGCTGGCGCGGCCGGACTTTCGTGCGCTGCTCGACGGCCACCAGCAGCACGTCTGTCGAGTGCTCGACGCCAAGGGCCAGCGGCTGCGCACGCTCGCCAATGGCTTTGGCGTCGCGGTCGGCGTGGTCGGGCTCGGGGCGGGGGTCAGCTTCGGCGGGCTCGCGACGGAGCTGCAGAGCATCTCGGTCGAGTGGGCGATCGCGGCCGCGGGATCGGTCGGCGGCGTGCTGCTGTGGGCGCTGCGTCGGTCGCTGGGGGACGTCGGCTTTCGCGTGCTGCTGCGGCGCTGGGCGTTCGCGCGGCTGCGGCCGCCGTCGGCCAAGCTGTGATGTACGCCAAGGCGCGCGCGCGGCCGGACGATTACCGTCGCGGCCATGACCGTCGTCGTCACCGGCGCTTCCGGCCACCTCGGCGCCAACTTGGTCCGCAGCCTGCTCGCGCGCGGCGAGCAGGTCCGCGTGCTCGTGCACCGCAGCGCGGCGGCGCTGGCCGAGGTCGAGCATCGACTCGAGCGCGTCGAGGGCAGCGTGTGCGAGCCCGAGAGCCTGGGGCCGGCGTTCGCCGGGGCTGATCGCGTCTATCACCTCGCGGGCGTGATCTCGATCGACGGTGATCCCGACGGCCGCGTGCATCGTGTCAACGTCGAGGGCACCCGCAACGTCGCGCGCGCGTGCCTCGAGCACGGCGTCGGTCGGCTCGTGCACGTCAGCTCGGTGCACGCGTTCGACATGGATCCGCGCGATCGGGTGCTCGACGAGACCCGCCGGCAGGTCGCCGACTCGCACCACCACAGCGCCTACGATCGCAGCAAGGCGCTGGGCGAACGAGTCGTGCGCGAGGCGGTCGCGAAGGGGCTCGACGCGGTGATCGTCAACCCGACCGGGATCATGGGCCCGGTGGATCACGGGCCGTCGCGGCTCGGTCAGCTGCTGCAGGAGCTCGCGACCGGCAGGCTGCCTGCGCTGCTCGACGGCGGCTTCGACTTCGTCGACGTGCGCGACGTCGTCGACGGCACGCTCGCCGCGTCCGAGCGCGGGGGCGTGGGCGAGAACTACATCCTCGGCAACACCTGGTACTCGCTGCGCGAGCTCGCCGAGCTGGTCGCGGGCGCCAGCGGGAAGCGGCCGCCGATGCTGGTCACGCCCGTGTGGGCGGCGCGGATGGGGGTCCCGTTCGCGCGACTCGCCGCCAAGCTGACCAACAGCGAGCCGCTGTTCACCCGCGAGTCGCTGGAGGTGCTGGTCTCGAATCGCTCGATCTCCAGCGGCAAGGCGCGGAGCGAGCTGGGCTACTCGCCGCGCCCGCTCGCGCAGACGGTCGCCGACACGCTCGACTGGTTTGGCCGTACCATGCGGGCCTGATGACCGACACGCCGGAGATCCACCGCGCCGCCACCTGGATCCTGATCGCGCTCTCGCTCGTGACCTTCGCCGCCGTGAGCCGCGTGACCGCGCCTTACGGGCGTCATCAGTCCGATCACTGGGGCCCGACCATGTCGGCGCGGCTCGGGTGGATCGTGATGGAGACGCCGGCGGTGCTGGTGTTCGGCTGGATCTACATGCAGGGCCAGCACCGCTTCGAGACCGTGCCGCTGATCCTGCTCGGGCTCTGGCAGTTCCACTACATTCAGCGCACCTACGTGTTCCCGTTTCGCATGCGCAACGAAGGCAAGCGCATGCCCGTGCTGGTCTGCGTGATGGCGCTGGTCTTTCAGCTGCTCAACGCCTACGTCAACGCCCGCTGGATCTCGCACTGGGGCGAGTACGAGGCCAGCTGGCTGCACGACCCGCGCCTGTGGATCGGCGTGGCGCTGTTCGTCGGCGGCTGGCTGATCAACTTCAAGGCCGACACCATGCTGTTCGCGCTGCGCAAGCCGGGCGAGAGCGGCTACAAGATCCCGCGCGGCTGGCTGTACGACTACATCTCGTGCCCCAATTACTTCGGCGAGATCCTCGAGTGGATCGGCTGGGCGATCGCGACCTGGTCGCTGCCGGGCGTCGGCTTTGCGATGTACACCGCGGCCAACATCGGTCCGCGGGCGCTGACCAATCATCGCTGGTACCGCAGCAAGTTCGAGGACTACCCGCCGGAGCGCAAGGCGTTGATTCCGTTCGTGCTCTGAGCCTCACTCGATCCGCAGCGTGATGTCCTCGGGCGCGGCCCAGTGCTCGGGCTTGCCCGAGCTGTTGCCGAGCTGCAAGGCCGCGCGCAGGAGCGCCTCGCGGTTTTGCGTGCCGGTCTTGGCGAACACGTTGTGCAGGTGCCACTTCACGGTCGCGCGGCTGATCTCCAGCGCCTGCGCGAGCGCTTGATTGTCGAACCCTTCGAGCACACCGGCGAGCACGTCACGCTCGCGCTCGGTCAGCTTGTGCTGGCGCGTGAGGCCCTCGACCGCCCACGCGAGTCGTGCAGGCGCGTCGCCTTCGTCGAGCGCACGCACGACCGAAAAACCGAGCGCCTCGAGCACTGCACGAATGCGATCGGCATCGGCATCGGCGGCGACGTGGATGGTGACCTCGGTGCTTTGCTTGTTTGCTGTCACGGCCGCCATGCTGGGGCCTGAGGGTGAGGACGGTCAGGGACGCATGAGCCACGCGAGGGCCACGAATGCTCGGGTGACGAACGGTTCAGTACGAACCCTTGCTAGACCTCCGTGTCGCTCCGGTTGAATCCGGTTAAATCCGGTTCGCGACGGTGGCGCTCGACGAGCGCGGGGCGTCGCCATCGCCCGCCTCGAGCACGGCTGTGCTCGAGAACCGACGTAGACTTTCAGCCATGCACAAACGCCTCGCTGCATTCGCGTTGGTGGTCGCGACGGGCTGTGGCGATGCGGACTCCGGCAGCGCGTGGTCGTGGCCCGAATCGAAGCCGAGCGAGGCCGGCGCGGGCGAGCTGGGCGAGGGCGCCGACGATGATGAGTCGGACGGTGAACACGAACCGGGAGACGGTGACGCCGACCACGGCGGGGTGCGGTTGGACCTCGGCGAGACGAGCGGCGCAGGCCCCGAGCAGGGGCCGATCCCCGACTCGTGCGCGCGCGCAGAGGCGGGCCAGAGCTCGGTCGGGTGCTTGTTCCATACTGTCGATCTCGACAGCAAATCCGACGAGGTGCCGTTCGCGGTGGTTGTCTCGAACGTGCAGGCGAGCACCAGCGCGAACGTGAAGATCGAGCGCAAGCTCGGCAAGGACTGGTACCTGGTCGGCGGACCGGTGGCCGTGCCGCCGCTGTCGCTGCACGAGTTCTCGCTCGCCGACTTCCACCAGGAGGGCACCGGCAAGCTGCTCGGTGGGGCCTATCGCGTGCACTCGGATCTGCCGATCGTCGCGTATCAGTTCAACCCGATCGACGGCGCCAACTCGCTGCTCTCCGACGCGTCGATGCTGTATCCGGTCGCCAGCTGGGACTACGTCAACCAGGTGGTGGGCTGGGCGGCACCGTCCGGCGGCAGCAAGCCGTTCGTGACCATCGCGGCCGCGCGCGACGGCACCAAGCTCACCTTCACGCCCTCGGTAGCGATCGAGTCGGGCCCCGGGATCACGCCAAGCGGAGTCGGGCAGCCGCTGGTGATCCAGCTCGACGCCGGCGACACGGTCTCGCTCAACCCGATCAACCCCGATCACTCGCTGACCGGATCGTCGATCATCAGCGATCCGCAGCATCCGATCGCGGTGTTCTCGGGCCACACCTGCGCCAACATCCCGGGCGACGTGTGCTGCTGCGATCACCTCGAGGAGCAGCTCTCGGGCGTGCGTGCGTGGGGGCGAGACTTCGTCGCCGCACACATGCCGGTCCGCGACTCCGAGCGGCCCGAGGCCACGCTCTGGCAGATCTATGCGTCCGAGCACGGCACCACGATCACGCTCGACTACGATCCGGCGCTGATCGGCCTGCCGGGCCCGCAGCTGAAGCTCGACATGGGTGAGGTCGAGCAGCTGTTCGTGCGCGCGCCGGTCGGCACCGAGGCCGACTTTCGCGTCCGCGCCAATCGGCCGATCGCGCTGGTCGGCTACATGACCGGATCGCACAACCTGCCCGAGGCGCTGCACGACTCCGGCGGCGATCCGGCGATGATCCAGCTCGCGCCGGTCGAGCAGTTCTTGCCGCGCTATGTGATCTTGGTGCCGGGGACGTGGATCCACGACGCGCTGGTGCTCACCCGGCGGGCGGGGACGATGATCACGATCGACGGCATGCCGGTCAGCGACGTCGAGTTCGAGCCGCTGGTCGACGGCGAGTGGGAGGTCGCGCGCGTGTTCGTGGCCGATGGCGTGCACACGCTCGATGGCGACGGCGAGCCGTTCGGTGTGGTGGTCGTCGGCTGGGATCGCTATGACAGCTATGCGTACGTGGGCGGCACCGGGACCGCCACGATCAACCCCACGCCGGCAGGGTAGGGCTCACTCGGCCTCGGCCTCGGCGATCGGCTCGTAGAGCGAGCCGGCCTGCAGCTCGTAATAGGCCTTCTTCTCCAGGTAGAGATCGGCGAGGCGAAACAGCAGGTCGGCCATCTCGAGATCGTCGCTGTCGGTGACCTTGATCAGCTTGGTGAGCAGGCCGATCTGATCGTCGACCATCGACTGCTCGCGCGCCTCGGCATGGCGGCGGCTGAAGTCGCCGGCGCGGGCTTGCTCGATCTCGTCGCTCTCGCGCTGCTGCTTCTGCTTGGCCTGCTCGAGCCGCTGATCGAGCACGTCCGTGCGAACGGTGGGCTTGGCCGCGGGGCCCGACCGTTGGTAGCGGACCTGGTCCTGGCCCTCGGGTGCGGGGGTGTTCGCGGGGCTGGCCAGAGCCGGTCCCGCGAGCAGGAAGGAGCACAGGAGCGAGCACAGGGTGAGCAACGCGGGTGCGGATCGTGGCATGGCCGAACCGCAACGCACGAGCGCGCGCCTAGGTGGAGCGAACCTCGTCCAAAAACTCACGCAAGGCGCGGGTGACCGCGTCGGGGTTCTCCACGGTCATCGAGTGGCCGGCGGCCTCGATCGCGACGAAGCGTGCGTTGCCGATCGCTTCGTAGGTCGCGAGCGCTCGGCTGCGCGAGATGGCGTTGTCCTCGTCGCCATGCAGGACCAGCACGGGACAGCGAATGTTGGCGAGCTCGTCGCTGCAGTGCTCGCGCTCGATCACGCCGGTCACCGCCCGGTGGATGTCTCGGCTGTTGCGGATCAGCTCGCCGCGCCAGCGCTCGCGCTCGCTCGCGCGGGCGGGGTCGTTGAGGAAGCTCGGGCCGAACATGATCGGCATGACCTTGCTTGCGACCGGTCGCGTACCCAGTCGCCCCGCGATCGCGGTCAGCAGGCGATAGCGCGCCATGTTGGCGGTCGGCTCGCCGTCGGCGGCCGTGGCCAGCAAGCTGAGCGAGCGCAGCCGCTGCGGGTGTCGAGCGGCGATGCGCATGCCCACGAAGCCACCCATCGACAGGCCGACGAAGTGACAAGGCGTGGCGTCGAGGTGCTCGAGCAGCGCGAGCGCGTCGTGGTAGCAGGTCTCGATCTGGTGGGCGCGATGGTTCGGGCACGCGCTGCGGCCCTGGCCGCGGTGGTCCCAGGCGATTACGCGGTAGTCGGCCGCGAGCGCCCGCATCTGCGCTTCGTACATGCGCGCCGACCAGAGCAGCCCGTGCGAGAGCACCACCGTCTGCTCGCCGCGGCCTTGTTCTTGATAGTAGAGCTCGACGCCGTTGACGCGCGCGGTCGGCATGCGGCGGCATCTTACTCGGACGGCAGCGCGAACTCGACCTCGGCGAACCAGCGATCGATCGCCGCCTGGTGGCTGGTCCACAGCTCGGGCTTGCCCTCGACCGAGATCGCGTAGACGCGGTCGCCGAGGATCGCCAGGCGCTCGCGCTTGCGGACCAGCCCGAGCCGCGCGTGCTCGGCCTCGAGCTCGGCCTCCCAACCATCGACACCCGCGACCTTGGCCGGGCCGTCGCGCAGATACTCGACGCGATCGAAGAACGCCTGGTTGTCGGCGCGGTAGAGCGACATCAACAAGGTGTGCGCGTCGGTCCGCTGATCGGCGGGCTGGCGGTGGGTCTTGGCGGCCAGGAACAAGAACTCGCGCGGGTTCTCGCGTCGGCAGCGGAGCGCGACCGCGGCCGCCTGCGCGTCGCCGTGGCGCTCCTCCAGGCACTCCCAGCCGGGACGCTCGGGTTCGGGGCCGGCGATGCGACCGTCGTCCGAGCGCACGCGACCTGGGCTCGCGGCGAGCGGCTCGAAGCGCTCCTCCGCGGGCGCGGTGCGGGGCGGGGGAGGCTGCTCTTTGTCGACCTTGCAGCTCGCCAGCGCGAGCACGAACATGAAGATCATCGAGGTGCGCACGGCTACTCCCACGCGCGGGCGCCGAGCAGCAGCATCAGCAAGGCCTTCTGTGCGTGCAGGCGATTCTCGGCCTGATCGAACACGACCGACTGCGGACCATCCATGACCGCGTCGGTGACCTCCTCGCCGCGGTGGGCGGGCAAGCAGTGCATGAAGATCGCCTGCTTGCCGGCGCGCTCCATCAGCGCCTCGTTGATCTGGAAGCCGGCGAGGATCCGCAGCAAGCGTGCGGCCTCGGCCTCTTCGCCCATGCTCACCCAGGTGTCGGCGTAGATGACGTCGGCGCCGACCACTGCGCTCTGCGGGTCACTCGAGATCTCGATCCTCGTGCCGGCCTCGGCCGCGTCGGCGCGCGCCCGCTCGAGCACGAACGCGTTGGGCGGGAGCTCGCGCGGACAGCAAGCGACCACGTCCATGCCCGCGCGCGGGCCGGCGAGCAGCAGCGAGTGGGCGACGTTGTTGCCGGCCCCGACCCAGACCAGCCGCTTGCCCTTGGTCGTGCCGTGGCGCTCGCGGATGGTCTGCAGATCGGCGAGCGCTTGGCAGGGGTGATAGAGATCGGTGAGCGCGTTGATGACCGGGATCGAGCCGTGCTCGGCGAGCCCGTCGACCTCATCCTGGCCAAATGTCCGGATCACGATCGCGTGGACGTAGCGCGAGAGCACCTTGGCGGTGTCGTGGATGGTCTCGCCGCGGCCCATCTGCATGCCGGTGCCGCCGCCGGTGCTGAGCGCGAGCGCTTGGCCGCCGAGCTGATGAATGCCGACCTCGAACGAGATGCGCGTCCGCGTCGACTGCTTGGAGAAGATCATCGCGATCGACTTGCCCGCGAGCGCGCCCGCACAGCTTTGCGGGTTGGCTTTGATCTCGGCGGCGAGATCGACGACGCGCATGGTCTCGGCGGGGGACAGATCCTGCAGGCTCCGAAGATGGCGAGGCATTGCGCGGGGACTGTATCAGCTCTCTCGCTTGACAGCCTCGCGCACGCGGGCGCACGGTGAATCCATGGGTGAGCCGGTCCAGGTTCGCGACGAGGTCAGCGCCTTGGCCAGGGTGGTGGTGCACGAGCCCGGCGACGAGATCGTCCGCATGACCCACCGCGATCTCGAGCGCCTGCTGTTCGACGATCTGCTGTCGCCGGCCGAGACCGCGCGCGAGCACCAGCTGATGGCGCAGATCCTCCGCGACGCCGGGGCCGAGGTGCTGGAGCTGAGCGAGCTGCTGGCCGAGGCGATGACCCGCGCGCCGCTTTCGATCCTCGAGCAGCTCGTGCATCGCATCTGCGAGCTCGAGGGCGTGCGCGAGCTGGCGCCGAAGCTGGCCTCGTGGCCGCCGAACAAGCTCGCCTACGCGCTGATCTGCGGGCTGCACTGGCACGACGTCGACGACGTGCCGGCCAGCCTCGCGCGCATCCGGGCGCGGATCTTCGACGCGCGCGACATGGCCCTGCACCCGCTGCCCAACTTGATGTTCATGCGCGACCCGTGCATCGCCATCTACGATCGGGTGATCGTCGGGCGCATGGCCACGCGGGCGCGCGCACGCGAGGCGCTGATCGTCGCGTTCGCGCTCGAGTGGGCCGAGCGTGGCGTGACCGGCGGGCTCGCGTTCGCCGATCCCCATACTTTGCCCGACGCCCACAGTGGGCTCGAGGGCGGCGACGTGCTGGTGCTGTCGCCGGAGGTCCTGATGATCGGCTGCTCCGAGCGCAGCCGGCCGCAGACGATCGAGCACCTCGCCCGCGAGGTGCTGTTCCCGAGCTTCCCCGCGCTCGCGTGCGTGTACGCGGTGATGCTGCCGCAGCAGCGCTCGCTCATGCACCTCGACACCGTGCTCACGCAGATCGATCACGGGCTGTTCCTCGGTCACGCGCCGCTGTGTCGCGCGTCGCTGCGCGACGGCGGGCTCGGGGTCGTGCGCCTCGATCCCGGTCGCGCGCCGGTGCTGCAGGAGTCGCTCGCGATCGTCGACGTGCTGCGCGAGGCGTTCGGACCCGAGACCACGCTGGTGCCCTGCGGCGGCGAGGACCCGCTGCATCAGGCCCGCGAGCAGTGGACCGACGGCGCCAACGCGATGTGCCTCGGGCCCGGCAAGATCATCCTGTACAGCCGCAACGTGCGGACCATCGAGGCGCTCGCGCGGCTCGGATTCGCCGAGGTCCGGGTCAGCACCGTGCAGGATCCGGCGCTGCGTCGCGAGGTCGTCGCCGCCGGGATGGCGAGCCCGCGTACGGTGTTCGGGTTTTCGGGCAGCGAGCTGTCCCGCGGGCGGGGAGGCGGGCGCTGCCTGACCATGCCGCTCCGTAGGGGCGACTGAGCCTGATACGATCACCGCATGGATCAGCCGAGCAGCCGCCGACCGCAGCCGACGCCCACGGTCGTGGTCGCGATGGGCGGCCACGCGTTCATGCTCCCGGGCGAGCGTGGCACCCACGAGCAGGCCAGCCAGAACGCCCGCACCATCTGCCGCGAGCTGATGGTGTTCGTCGAGCGCGGCTACAACCTGGTGCTGACGCACGGCAACGGGCCGCAGGTCGGCGATCTGCTCGAGCAGGTCGAGCTGACCCGCGATCGCATCCCGCCGCGTCCGCTCGACGTGCTCGTCGCCCAGACCGAAGGCAGCCTCGGTTATCTCTTGCAGACGGCGCTGCTCAACGAGCTGCGGACCCGCGACATCCGGCGCTACGTCGTCACCGTGATCACGCAGGTCCTGGTCGAAATTGACGACCCCGCGTTCGCCAAGCCGACCAAGCCGGTCGGGCCGTCGATGAGCGAGGCCGACGCCAAGCAGCGTCAGGCCGAGTTCGGCTGGCAGATCGAGCTCGACGGCAAGCGTGGTTGGCGACGGGTCGTGCCCTCGCCGCGGCCGGTCAAGGTCGTGCAGCGCCACATGATCCGCGAGGCCACGCAGGCCGGGCACATCGTGATCGCCGGTGGTGGCGGCGGCGTGCCCATGAGCAAGGAGACAGGCTCCAACGACTACGTCGGCGTCGAGGCGGTGATCGACAAGGATCTGACCTCGAGCGTGCTCGCTACCGACGTCAACGCGGATCTGTTGGTGATCCTCACCGCCGTCGACGGCGTGTACTTGAATTGGGGTCAGCCCAACGAGACGCGCCTCGGTGCCGTGACCATGGCCGAGTGCCGCCGCTACATCGACGAGGGCCACTTCCCCAGCGGATCGATGGGGCCCAAGGTCGAGGCCATCTACGGGTTTCTACAGCGCGGCGGCAAGCGAGGGCTGATCACCGACGCCGCCAGCCTCGGCGACGCGCTCGACGGTCGCGCAGGCACCCACTTCGTCGGCAGGATCTGAAAAGTAAGGTGGTCGCGGCCCCAACGGGACCGCGACCTGTGTCGATCGCTGGCGCTTCATCCCACACGTGCCTCCGGTGAAGCCGCCAGCCACATCCGCGCACGAGGAGTGATGCGCACGAGCACGTGCTCGGGAGTGGTTGGGTGATCGACTGCCTCGGCAATCGCAAGCATCGTGCCAAGCAAACTCGTGGGTTTGCGTGCTCACCAGCCCTCGCGCGCGGGCAAACACGCCCCAAGCCCGCTCGCGCTGAGGCACCGCTGCTTGGAGCGCGGACCGGTTAGATATCGCTGCACGCGACATTAAATCGGTCACCGCGACAACCAACGCCCCGTGAGGGGCGGGCAGGGGGTGAGGGGCCCCGACGTGGCTTTGCCACGGTGGGGAGCGGGACCGGCTACGGTCCCGCTATCAAAACCAGAGGCTGAGCTGCCCATGCGCAGCATGGGCAACTC
>DATLLB010000982.1:0-3658 GCA_035538075.1 Enhygromyxa sp. | reverse complement strand
GTCATGGAGCCCGAGCAGCGGGAGCTCGGCGAGTGGCGCGAGCTCCCGAAATTCGTCGTTGGCCGCGAGCTCGCGGGCGACCCAATAGATGGCCCGAGCTTCGTCGATCTGACCTCGCCACAGCCGCTCGGTTGCGGCCATGCTCGCCAAGCAAAAGCCGCCCCACAGCAGGCTCCGACGCGGACGAAGGTGTCGGCCACTGGGCTGCAGCTCGAGCTCGATCGGCGCGGTCGCGGCGAGCTCGGCCAGGCGTCGCGCCCCCGCCTCGATCTCGGCGATGATCACCGGGCCGCCAGCGCCCGTGAGCTCGTCGCGTGTACGCATGAGCACGACGGTGAGGCCGTCGGGATCGTCGAGCCCGATCCTGTCGATCAGTTCGATCGCAGAATCTCGACTCCACTCGATCGGATCGGTCTGCGCCAGCGCCAGACGAGCGACGGTCATCCCCAGCTCGTTGTGCCGATTGGGGGAGCTTTCACGAGCGATGATCGCTCCCGGCTCATACAGGCTGGCCACGCGACGCAACGCAGTCTTTGTCGCGTCGTCCTGCGGCTCTCTCGCTGACGACAGGTCGCAGTGCTGCTCGACGAGCAGCGTGCCCAATTGAGCGTCCGGGTACATGACGTCGAGCTCGGCGAGGCGCATGGTCGCGGTCTGGCGATCGCCGAGGATGCACGCCACGATCATCGCCTCGAGCGCGAAGTAGAAGTGATCCGCCGCCGAGCTTTGGGCGATGCGCAAGGCCGCCTCCCAGTCGCCGAGCAGCAACGCGACGCGCATCGCCAGGTGCCGGTCATGGGTCGTTTCCTGCGGGCTTGCGAGCTCGACCACGAGCTCGTGAGCGCCTGCGAATGCGAGCACAGCGAGGGGGTCGTTGAGGCCTCGCGGCGGGTACTCGCCGCGATAGAGCTCGACCAGCGCCCGCCCGGCACGGTCACGCAGCGCGACGTCGAAGTCACGGACGCTCGCCACCCGCAACTGGCGCGCGAGCACCACATCCTCCATTGTTGCCTGCTCCTGTAGTGCTTCGTCGCGCGTCCACGGCAGCGTGCGCGCCAACCTCAACATCTCTTCCGACTGCCTACAGTCTGCGGGATCGCCTTTGCCGTACTCGTCGATTGGGTCCAAGCAGTCGAAGGTCTGCCGCGTGAATTGATCAATTGCTCGCGCAGGCACCTCGATCGCCACCCAAGCACTGAGCCCGACCGTGGTTACGAGCGCGGCGACAGCCGCCAAACGGCGCTTGTGAGTACGAAGCATGACGGGTCCTGACGACGCTACAGCCAGTCGATGAAGTGGACGAGCGCATCTTTGCGCGTCTGCACGACGGCGCCCTTCCGTATTCGGCGAACGATTTGGAGCGGTTGCTCGGAGGAGACGACGTCTGGTCCAATGCCCTCGGCCGGGTTCGACGCAGAGATCAACCTCACCGGGGCACCACTGCAGATCTGGCGCCCATCGTGGACGAGTACCAATTCCTGCTCGCAAAGAAGTGAGACCCGACCGAGATACGGCGACTCCGCCGCGGCCTTCTGGTGGGCTGGCTCGGCCCCAGCCCTACGACGGCCCTCTCCCGCACCGGGCGGACCCTGCGTGGGCTCCAGCGAACTTCAACGGTTTCGCGTACTTGGCCGTTCGGAGCCTCCCAGCGCCGTGTTCCGCTTCGTTTCCTGACCCCTGGCGCGGCGCGGCGGGGGTCAGTATCGTCCGCGCCGACATGACCAAGGCTCACTCCCGACTCTCTCTCGCGAGCGTGCTCGCCTGCGCGATGCTGGCCACGGGCTGCTTCACCCCTGCGGACTACGGCGCGGGCGTGGCCGAGGAACACGGCGCCGCCAAGGAGGACGCCGACAAGCCGGAGGCCTCGGGCGAGAAGATCGTCGAGGGCATCATCCCAGGTACCACCGCGCCGAAGCTCGAGATCAAGGCGCCCGAGATCCCCTATGAGCCGCCGTACGACGGCAAGCCGCTGAGCAGCAAGACGCTCGACAACGGCGTGACGATCGATGACTTCGAGCTCGGCACCCAGGGTGACGCAGTCGGTGAGAACAAGCTGGTCGAGTTCAGCTTCAAGGGCTACGCGGGCAACACTGGCCGCCAGGTGATGGGCTCGCGCGTGGCCCCGGCCAAGATGATCATCAACGAGGCGACCCGCAAACGCGACCCGATCGCCGCGGCGATGGCCGACGCGATGACGGGCATGAAGACCGGCGGCAAGCGGCGCGTGAAGGTGCCGTCGTCGATCGTCGAGGAGGGCGCCCCGCCCGGACGTCCGTCGATGGGCGACATCTACATGACCGTCGAGATCGTCAGCGTCGCCGATGCCCCGGTGCTGCAAGGTCCCGAGGCTTACGCGGGCGAGCCGATCGCCAGCAAGAAGCTCGACAACGGGCTCGAGATCTACGACTACGTCGCCGGCGACGGCCGGGCCGCTCAAAATGGCGATCAGGTCGTGACCCACTACATCGGCCAGCTGACCGACGGCACCGAGTTCGACAGCTCGCACGGTCGCGCTGACGGCCTGCCGGTCGTGCTCGGCGGAGGCGGTGTGATCGCCGGCTTCGCGCAGGGGCTCGAGGGCGCCAAGCCGGGGATGCTGCGCAAGGTCGTGATTCCGCCGGAGCTCGGCTACGGCGACCGTGACCAGGGCAAGATTCCGCCGAACTCGACGCTGGTGTTCATGCTGCAGATCGTCTCGGTCACCGAGGGCACGCCGATGCCTCCGATGCCGCCGCGGCCCGACTCGCCGGCCAATCCGGAGAAGAAGCCGGACGAGAAGAAGCCGGCCGAGAAGAAGCCGGCCGAGAAGAACGAGTAAACGGCGAGCGTCTCGTGTGTGATGAGGGCCCACGGTCGACGACCTGGGCCCTCGTTGTTTTTATTCAATTGCGGGGAACCTTCGCGCGAAGTGCCGCGTCTGCGAGCGCATGGAGCGAAGGATCCATGACCCGGTCGCGCTCGCACAAGGCCACCGATTGATGCGAGCGGCCAGCAACCTGACGTTGCCGGCGTGGATCCTCGGGGTGCTCGGCATGGTCGGGGTGTCGCTCACCGCGATGCTCGAGTTCGAGTACGGGCTGGTGTCGCTGATCCTGATGACGACGATCGGGCTCGGCTGTTGGATGTGGGTTGGAGGCGAGGAGATCGTGGCCAGGACCGCGGCGCCCCGCGGCGATCGAATGCCCGACGAGATCCTCGATCTGCTCGTGCTGGTCGACGGCATGATCGAGGCGCTCGAGCGCGGCGAGGATGCGACCTTCGATGTCGAGCTCGGTCGCCTCGGCCTCGCGCTGGTTCGCCTCCAGGCGGCCGCGCATCGCCACCTCGAGGATCGCGGCGCTGATCCGCTGCGCCTGCGCCAGAGCGTGTGCAAGAGCAACCTGGCAGCGGAGTCGCCCGAGCCGCTCTCGCCCGATCGCCGCCGGGCGCTGCACCAAGAGCTGGTTCGATTCGCGGCCGCGGCCCGTGGGCGGCCATGCGGCGATCCCTATCGCTCGCGCGTCGGCAGCGTGGGCTTGCTCGGTGCGCTGCTCGATCCGTCGCTGGCGGTCACGAGGCGGCGCTATCTCGTGATCCTGACGCTGTTGGTGATCGCCTGGATCGCGGTGTCGAACGAGCTCGCGGGCGCATCGCTGCACTTTTGCAACCCCACGGTCGG
>DATLLB010000981.1:0-6835 GCA_035538075.1 Enhygromyxa sp. | reverse complement strand
AAGCGTGGGATCTCGTCGAGCAAGCGCTGGAGATAACCACGCTCCGGCTGATAGCCGCGCGGGGTCTTGCGCATGCCGACGGTGCCACCCGTGTAGACGATGAAGATCTTGGCGCGCTGCGACACCGCGAGCACGCTCGATCGAAAGACGTCCGCCAGCCAAGCTACGATCCGAAGCTCGGAGAGCCTGACATGACGATGACCAATCGACTCGACGCCGCCTACTTGACCATCATCGCCGCCCTCGGGCTGGAGCTGGCCTGCGCCGGCCGCACCAGCGGCGATGGCGAGACCGACAGCGAGAGCGAGTCCAGCACGGACACATCGACTGGCGATGGTGATGGTGATGGCGATGGCGATGGCGATGGTGATCCGTTCGTGTGCGAGAACCCGACGCCGATCCTGCAAGCCGGAACCGACACGCCGAGCGGCTTCGTCGAGTGCGAGGGCGGCTTCGTGCATCGCAGCGAAGCCGTCGAGTGCGTGGCCCCGCAGGCGGCCGATGATCCTTCGTGCGCCGACCAGGGATGGAGCTGCTCGACCAGCGCCGACTGCATCGCCAAGCCGCACGGCAGCTGTCAGTACATCGAGTCCGAGGGCGAAGGCGGATGCGGGTGCAACTATGGCTGCGCCACCGATGCCGACTGCGAAACCGGTCAAGTCTGCGTGTGCGCGGGCGTGGTTGGTCCGTACGCGCAGTGCCTGCCCGCCGACTGTGCGAGCGCGAGCGACTGCGGCGAGGGCCTGTGCGGGCTGAGCACGCAGCACCACGTGTGTGGAACGACGCATCTGATCGCGTGCGCAAGCGCGAGCGACTGTCATGTGGACGCGGACTGCCCCGCCGCACCGTGCCCCGACTTTGGCGAGGACGACGTCGATTGGCACTGCGAAGGTGCGCTCGACCAGGGCTACGCGTGCCAACCCGGAGCCGAGTGCGACGGCGTGTGCGGGCGACCACTGTTCGTCGAGGGGCACGCTCGCCTCGCCGCGGTGCGCGAGCGCGATGACTGGGCGCGCACGAGCACGATCGAGCGACTCGACGCCGACACTCGCCGGGCGCTCGCCGAGCACTGGACGCAGATCGGCCAGTTCGAGCACGCGTCGGTGGCCTCGTTCGCGCGCTTTGCCGTGCACCTGCTGCGTCTCGGCGCGCCGCCACGACTCCTGCGAGAGACCCACGCGGCGATGGCCGACGAGATCGAGCACGCGCGTCTGGCCTTCGGCTTGGCCTCGGCCTACGCCCAGCTCGAGATTGGCCCCGCCGCGCTCGACGTGCGCGGCTCGATCGCGGTCGAGCTCGATCGCTTTGCGATCGTCGACGCGCTGATCCAAGAGGCTTGCGTCGGCGAGACCCTGGCTGCGATCGAGGCCGGTGAAGCCGCTGCGCTCGCCCGGGATCCGGCCGTCGTCGCGGTGCTCGAGCGCATCGCCGAAGACGAGCTGCGCCACGCTCAGCTCGGCTGGCGAGCGCTGCGGTGGATGCTCGACGTCGGCGATGCGTTGCTGCGAAGCTTCGCGCTCGCGCGGCTCGATGCCACGTTGCGCGACGTCATGGCTGCGAGCTCGGGCGCCGGCGTCCCGCCGAGCCTGCGCGAGCACGGCTTGCTCGACAACGAGCTGCGCACACGAGTCCGCGGCCGAGCGGCCGCCGAGCTGATCGGTCCTTGCATCGCCGCGCTCCGCAGCTGGCACGAACAGCCGACTTCGCACATGCACGCGTGATCGGCTGTTATCCTGCATCCGTGTCGCAGCCGGGACCTCCGCCCAGCACCGCCTCGATGGAGGAGACGCTGGCCTCGCGCGGCGGCACGGCTGGCTCGGCCGACGAATTCGACGAGGTCTCGCTCGACCGCGGCGATCTGGTGGGCCGCTATGTCGTGCTCGAGGACATCGGCCGCGGCGCGATGGGCTTGGTCGTGGCCGCCTACGATCCGGAGCTCGATCGCAAGATCGCGCTGAAGCTCGTGCGCGTGGGTCCGGGCGCGACCGAGTCGACCGTTGGCTCGCGTGCGCGACTGATCCGCGAGGCCCAGGCGATGGCCAAGCTCGCGCACCCGAACGTGATCACGATCCACGACGTCGGCGCGACCGGGGACGACGTGTTCATTGCCATGGAGTTCGTCGACGGCGGCTCGCTGCGCGAGTGGTTGGTGCGCGAGCAGCCGAGCTGGCAGACGATCGTCGCAACGTTCGTGCAAGCCGGCGAAGGGCTCTCGGCCGCGCACGCGCAGGGCATCGTCCACCGCGACTTCAAGCCCGACAACGTGCTGGTGCGCTCGGATGGACGTGTGGCCGTCGCCGACTTTGGGCTCGCGCGACGCGACGACTCGCACGCCGAGGTCGCGAGCTCGCCCGAGACGCTCGACGCGATGACGTCGACGTGGCGCGACAGCAGCGTCGACGCGCTCGCCGGGCTGACCATGACCGGCGCCACGCTGGGCACGCCCGCGTACATGGCCCCGGAGCAGCACCTGCGGATCAGCCTCGATCATCGCTGCGATCAGTTCGCGTTCTGCGTGGCGTTGTGGGAGGCGCTGGTCGGGCGGCGGCCGTATCCGGGCACGACGCTCGGAGCCATCGCGCTCAACGTCACGAGCGGCAAGCTCGAGGAGTTCCCACGCGACTCGCCAGTGCCCAGTCGCGTCCGCGCTGCGCTCGAACGCGGGCTGCGGATCGATCCGGACGCACGCTTCGCGAGCATGGGTCCGCTGCTCGACGAGCTGCGTGCCGTGCTGCGAGCCGATCGCAGGCGCGACTCGGGCAGCCGACCGTGGATGTGGGCGATCGGGGCCGCGACGTTGCTCGGGAGCGCGGCGATCGTCGTCGCGCTCATCGACCAGCCCGAGCCCGCGCCGCGGCTGTGCGCGGGCGCCAGCGAGCACATGATCGGGATCTGGGACGAGCAGGTCGAAGCGGAGGCTCGCGCGGCGTTCGAGCGATCGGGACGACCGTTCGCGCGCCGCAGCTTCGCGCGCGCCGACGCAGCGCTCGATCAACTGCGCGAGCAGTGGCTGGCCTCGCACACCGCCGCCTGCGAGGCCACGCGGGTGCACGGCGAGCAATCGGAGGACATGCTCGACCGTCGGATGACCTGCCTGGCTCGCCGCCGCGGCGAGATCGCGGCCGTCAGCACCGTCCTGCGTGCGGGCGAGGAGGCGGCGATCGAAGGGGTCGACGGTCTGCTCGCGACGATCGAGCCAATCGCCGATTGTGACGACCTCGAGCAGCTGCAGGCCGAGCTCGCGCCGCCGCCAGTCGATCGCAGGCAGGCGGTCAACGATCTGCGCGATCGCTTGGCGGATCTCGGCGTTCGTCGGCGCGTGCTGAGCAACGTCGACGCGCAGGCCGAGGTCGCCGCGTTGCTGGCCGAGGCCGAGCTGCTCGACTACAAGCCGCTGATCGCCGAGGCACTCAACATTCAAGCGTCGGTGATCGAGGTCGCGGTCGGCCCCAACGAGGCGCTGCCGATCGCCCGTCGAGCGATGGCCGTCGCCGCCGAGGCCGGTCACCGTCGCGAGGTCGTCGACGCGATGGCCATGCTCGCGTGGATCGAGGGCGTCGGCCGGGCCAACTTCGACCTCGCGCTGTGGCTGCTCGATCAGGCCCAGGCCGAGGCCCACGCGCTCGGCGATCCGCCCCGCCTGATCCTGCACATTCGCTCGAACCGCGGCGCCGTGCACTTCCACCGCAGCGACTGGGAGGCGGCGATGGGCGAGTTCGAGGCCGCGCTGGCCTTCGCTCGCGAGAAGCTCGGCGAGGATCACATCCGCGTCGCCGATCTGCGCTTCAACATCGCCGGCGTGAACCAGGAGGTCGGTCGCTTCGAGCTGGCCGAGCAGGAATTTCGCCTGGCGATCGAGCACTACACCGAGCTGATGGGCCCCGATCATCCCGAGGTCGCGCAATGCCACGGCAACCTCGCGGTCACGCTCATGAGCCTCGGCAAGCTCGAGGAGGCCGAAGCGCAGGCTCGGCGGGCGATCGCTATTTTGGAAGCCGACGGCGGCAGCAGCTCGCTCGGCGGCACGCTCGCCACGCTCGGCGAGATCATGGCGCGACGCGGTGACTTGCCGGCTGCGCTGACCAGCTACGAGCGCGCGCATGCAATGAAGGTCGAGGTCTACGGCGCGAACACGCCGACGACGTTGATGACGCTGGCGAGGCTCGCCAAGATCGAGCACCAGCTCGGCCGCCATGACGACGCGCGAGCGCACCTGCTCGGCGGCATCGAGCTCGGCATGACCAGCAGCCCCGAGCACGCGATGATCGTCGAGCTGCGGCTGGTGCTCGCCGAACTCGAGATCGATGCCGGGGGGTTCGCGGCCGCGGATGTACAGCTCGACGACGTCGAGGCTCGCATCGCGGCGAGCGAGGAGGACGTGAGCTGGTACAGGGCGGAGGTGAAGCTGCTGCGGGCCCAGAGTCAGCATCGGCAGGGGCGCGATCGCGAGGCACGGGCGCTGCTCGGCGAGGCCGAGGCGCTGCTGACCGAGACCGATGATCCTGCGCTCGTGCAGCGCGTCGCGGCGCTGCGGGCCGAGCTCGAGGGTTAGACGGCGCGCACGAGCGCAGCGCGGACTCGCCGATCCGCGGCGCTCTCCTCCCCCGACGCGAGCGCAGGCGACATCACCCGCGCAAAGGGCTCGGGATACAGCGAGCAGATCCGCTGACGCCTGGCGCTCGCCAGCGTGGCGAGATCGGGTCCGTCGAAGTCGAAGTAATGGCGCGCCAATACGACCATGTCTCGAGCGACATGCTCGCGTTCGACGGGCGACGGCACCTCCCGCAGCGCCTCCATGCAGCGCTCGATCGACACGCGCACGCCTTGCAGGAGATCGATGTGGATCAGATCGAGGATCCACCGGGCCGGGCCTGCACGCTCGCTCCACCGCAATCGGACTTGCTCGATCTGCTCGATGAGCCACTCCCGAGGCCAGCCCGCCCACTCGCCCGCAGGGTCCCACGCGTTGAACGAGACCGCCGGCGAGACCTCGTTGCGCCACACGTGGCGGGCCTGCTCGACCGTGAGTCCGGCCCGAACGCAAGCCATCGCCGTCAGCGGGATCTCGTGGCGGGTCTCGGTGTCGAGGTAGTGCTCGGCCATGGTCACCCACACCTCGACGACAGCGGGATCGGGGCGCGAGCTCATGACTTGGGTTTGGCGCTCGCGAGCACGAGCGCCAGCAGCCGTTTGACGATCGCTACCTGCTTCGCGCCAGTGACCTCGACCCGCGCGGGCGTGCCCTCAGCGTAGACCTTCGCCGCACGAATCTCGGCCACCAGCGCGTCGGGAAGTCCGGCGTCGTCGAGCGCCGCGAGTGCTTGGCGCGGCAGCGCGGTCGCGGCCATGAACGAGCCCTCGTGCGGGATCATGTAGAGCACCGCCTTCTTGCCGCGCGTGGCCTTGATCTGCCAGCCGTGCTTGCTGCCGTAGAACTTCCAGTCGACGTCGACCCCGTCGACGCTCGCCCGCACGTGCGCGAGCGTGGCGTCCCAGGCTTTCTTCGACTTGCCCAACAGCTCGCCGAGGGCGGCGTCGTCGGGGGGCGCGGACTTGTCGTCGAACGCTGCGCTCACGATGGCCGCATCATACCGCCACGATCTCGAGCGTGTCGTCGTCGAGCTCGGCGCGCAGCCGCTCCGCGTCGATGATCGTCTTTCCAACCTCGATCCGCCGCAGCCCGCCTGTGCGCAGCGCAGGCGCGATCTGCTTAGTGATCCATTCCAGCGCCAGCTTGTCCTCCGCTCGCCAGTACGGCTCGCCCTCAATCACGCGCAACGTCCGGTATCCGTCGATCGGCCGCAGCGTGAAGCAGAGCATGCCGTAGTCGAGCGACAGCTCGACGCGCGCGCCGTCATCCCGCAGCTGCTGCGCCCACGCTGACAAGCGCAGCTCTTCATCGACGACCCGCAAGCGCACCGACTCGAGCTGCGCACGCGGGCCCTGCCAGATCCAGCACCACGCGGACGGATCCGCGGCGATCTGATCGCGCAGCCGCAAGTGGCGAAGATTCGGCGCGCCATCCAGCTTCGCCAGCAGCTCGAGTGCGAGCGCGAGCACGGTCGCACGATCCAGCGCGTGTCCTTGCGGATTGCGGGTCGGCGACCAACTCACCGTAACCCAGAGCGCCTCGAGCTTCGGCCGAGCCGGTCCGCGCAGCAGCGTCTCGGCGCAGTCCAGGCCACAGCGGAGCGTACGCAGCGATCGCATCACCGGATCGCGGATCATCGCAACCGAGCAGCCCTCGAGCGCTTCGACGGTCGCCCAGATCGGGTGTCCAGGCGCGCCGAGCTCGACCTCGGATGCTCGAAAGTACGGACGCAACGCGATCTCCACCAAGAACCCACGCGCAAACCGAACCGTCGATGGGTAGCACGTGCTGACCAGCGGCCCCAGCCAGCGAAAGCCATGCAGGTCGAGTAGCTCTCGCTCGCGCGCGCGGGCAGGCTCGGGCAGCGGGCCCGCGGCGGCGCGCAATTGCAGGTTGATGAACTCGCCGCGCGGATCATGCTCGTCGCGGCTGAGCAGAAAGTCGGCCAGCAGCGCTCGTCGTACGTCGTCGTCGGGATGCTCGTAGACCGCGTCGAGCAGCGCGTCGGCCTGCTTGCGATCGCCCGGCAGCGCGGCGGCGAACGTGAGACGCAGCTTTGCGAGCGCCGCTCTCTCGACCCCACCGAGCGCCCGCCCCGGCGGCGCGTCGCGCAGACCGAGCATCGTCGTGGTGATCTCGCGACTGTAGCGGTCACGCACGTGCGGCGTGTCCCGCAGCAACCATACGTGCATCGAGTCCAGCCACCGACTGCGGTGATCCGCCAAATACCGCACGACCTGGTTG
>DATLLB010000980.1:0-3774 GCA_035538075.1 Enhygromyxa sp. | reverse complement strand
GTAGTCGAGCCACTCGCGGCCCTTGCCGGGCTCGCAGAAGAACTCCATCTCCATCTGCTCGAACTCGCACGAGCGGAAGATGAAGTGCTCGACCGTGATCTCGTTGCGGAAGCTCTTGCCCATCTGCGCGATGCCGAACGGGATCTTCGCGGACATCGACTGCTGGACGTTGAGGAACTGCACGAACATGCCCTGCGCGGTCTCGGGGCGCAGGTACACGGCCGACTCGTCGATCACACTCTGGACGGCCTCGCGCAGGGCCTTTTGATCGTCGCCACGCTTGACCCCTTGCTCGACCGCCGCGATCACGCCCGCGAGCGGATCGACCGGGCCGAGGCTGGTGCGGAACATGCCGTTGAAGTCGCGCTCGGCCGACAAAAACGGCGAGTGGCAGACGGTACACACATAGCCGCGATCGCCCGCGATCGCGCCGACGATGGTCTTGTCCTTGCGCTCGAGCTTCAGCTCCGGATACATGCCCTGCAGCTTCTCGAGCGCAGTCTTGGCCCGACCCTTGTCGGACAGCGTGATCGTGACCGGCTCACCCGCCGCGACCTTCGGCGCCTTGTCGGCCCGGAAGCGCTCGCCGCAGACGTGGCAGTCGACCAGCGGATCGGTGAAGTTCGCGAGGTGCCCGCTGCTGCGCCAGACCTCCGGGTGCATGATGATCGACGAGTCAATGCCGTAGATGTCCTCGCGGCTGTGGACCATCGCCGTCCACCACTCGCTCATCAGGTTGCGCTTGAGCTCGACGCCCATCGGCCCGTAGTCATAGGCGCTGCGCAGGCCGCCGTAGATCTCGGAGCTTTGAAACACGAAGCCCCGGCGCTTGCACAGGGACACGATCTTCTGCATGAGCTCGGGTTCGGCGGTCGGCATGGGCCGGCGGTCTTAGCACAGCGTGCATGACCCCAAAAGTGGCCCGCCTAACCGGCCTGCAGCCGCTCGAACAAGGTCTTGGCCGGCACTGGACTGATCAGCTCGATCGAGCCCGAAAAAGGCCCGACGACGATCGGGGCCATCACGACTTCGCCGTCGTGCACGAACGCGAGCCGCTCGCCGATCGCCGCGGCGCTGAGCGAGCCCAAGCGCTGACTCTGGCGCTCGCTCAATTGCAGCTTCACGGCCGGCTGCCCGAGCACGTTCTCGCCGAGCGTCGCGCGGGCCTCGCCGTCCAGCTCGAATCCGGCATTCGTGTCGATGAAGTAGAGCCGCCAGACGATCACGTCGTGCTGGGTCGCGGTCGACTCCCAGACCGGCAGCAGCTCGGGCGGGCGCGCGTGCTTGGCCTCGTGGTCGCGCAGCAGCGAGCCGAGCAGCTCGCGGTCGAATGTGCTGATCACCGGCTCGGGTTGCTCGTGCGCGCTGCCGACCGAGCGCCGACCTTCGAGCGTCGCGGTCACGCCGGTCGGCTGCTGACGATCGAGCTCGGTCAAGAACGCGATCACCCACGGGTGATCATCGGCGACCACGGCCACGCGAAAGGGCTTGGCGATGCGGATCTGCGCCAGCTGTTGCTCGGCCTTGCATGCGAGCGCGGGCGTGACCGAGAGCAGCGCGAGCGCCAGGATCGAGGCTCGCATCAATCGCACAGATCCGGCAGCGCGTTGAACTCGTCGATCAGCTCGCTGTAGCTCTCGATCCGCCGGCCGCCGTGCGGGTCGGTGTATTTGAAGAACACGCGGTGATCGAGCGGCATGATCCCGGCATTCTCATACGCGGCCGCGTCGCTCTCGGTGTTGCCGAACACCCAGACCGGCACCAGCCCCTTCTCGGTCAGCATCGCAAACTCGTCGGTCTTGTAGGTCTCGGCCGCGCCCCCGAGCGCGCCCTCGAACCACAACGTCGTGTGAATGATGCCCGGCGGATAGCCGCGCACCTCGACGAATTCACGCGTGCGCGCGACCAGCCACTCGGGCCGCGCGGTCAGGTACATCGCGTGATAGCCCTTGTCCTGCAGGATGTTGAGCGCGGTGGCCGAGAACTCGTTGGCCGAGCTGATCGTGCCGATCAGCAAGTCGACGAATTCCTCGGTCTCGAAGGTCGTGAGCGTGCCGTCGACGTCGCTGAGGAAGATCGGCGTGCCGGGCTCGACGACCTCGATGAAGCCGTCCGCGGTGCTCAGATCGCCGCGCACGACCATGTGCACGCGGTGACGACCGAGCTCGAGCGGGTTGTCGTCGGGCATCGGAAAGTAGACCCAGCCGCCGCTGTCCTCGACGCCCTCGACGGTCGGGTGCGCGCCTTCTTCGGTGGTCATCGACGAGCCCAGGAACTCCCACGGGCCTGCGCAATTGCGCTGCACGTAGACATCGACCCGCTCGTCTTTCAGATCCTTGTCGATGTCGCCGTAGGCGAATTTGCCGAGCAGCCACTGCGGCTCGCCGGGCACGTAGAACATGTCGCGAATGCGATGGTTGGGATCGCCCGCGATCACGATCAGGTTGGTGTCGAGGTGCTCCCAGTCGAGCTCGGGGCCGGGTGAGGGTGGGGCCGCGTCGCAGGCGGGCGGCGCGTCGCACCAGGGGCCGAAGCCGGGATCGCCGTCGCCGTCGCCGCTCGGGTCACCGTCGCCGTCACCCGTTGGATCGCCGTCACCGTCTCCGGTTGGATCTCCATCGCCATCACCATCGCCATCGCCCGTGGTCGGATCGCCATCGCCATCGCCGTCGCCGGGATCGCCATCACCATCACCCGGCGCATCGCCAGTCTCGATCCCAACACCGTCGCCCCGGCCATCGTCCTCGGTGCCACCGCACGCGGTCAGCACCACGATCGAACACACGAGCAAGCGCAAACGCGGCATCACCATACGCTACCCAAAACGATCCTATCCGGGAAGTCGCGAAGGGCTTGCCTCTCGAGCGAGTTGCTCTACTATCCCGCTCGGCCCTCACCGGGGCCGACGATGCGGACTGCAGGTTAATCGCCTTTCAAGCTCGAGTCTGGGTGCGCGACCGTGAGCTCGCACGCCCGGGTTCGCTGTTCCAAACCCGCGATTTCCCTGGAGGCAGCATGCCCCGCATCCTCATGCGTGGCGTCGTGTTCGAGCACGGCGGCCACGGACCTTTTCCTCATTCGTTCGACCTCGATCTCGAGCCCGGCTGGACCGGCGTGGTCGGCCCCAATGGTGCCGGCAAGACCACTCTATTGCGGTTGATCGCCGGCGAGCTCGAGCCGCTCCGCGGATCGATCCGCATCGACGCGTCCACGCCACCGCGCACACTCGCGCAGACGGTCGAGTGGACCCCGACGCTCGCGGACGAGCTCGAGCGCTTCGCTCACGACTGGTCGGCCACGGCCGGGCGACTGCGCAGCCAGCTCGATCTCGATCCCGACGCGCTCGCGCGCTGGGCCACGCTCTCGCCCGGCGAGCGCAAGCGCTGGCAGCTCGGCGCCGCGCTGGCCGATGAGCCATCGGTCCTGCTCTGCGACGAGCCTGGCAACCACCTCGATGCTCACGGTCGCGCGCTGCTGCTCGCTGCGCTGCGCGAGTTTGCGGGCGTCGGCGTGCTTGTCAGTCACGATCGCGATCTGCTCGACGCGCTGTGCAGCGCGATCGTGTTTGTCGATCCCGGCGGCAAGCTCGAGCAGCGGCCGGGATCGTCAAACACGATCGCGCTGCACAGCGCGTCGAGCAGGTCGCGATCGTGACTGACAATGACGCCGACGCCGACGAACTCGCGCAGCGCAGCGAGCAGCAGCACGCGACCGTGAGCATCGAGGTGGTTGCCAGGCTCATCGCAGAGCAGCACCGAGGGTTCATCGGCCAGC
>DATLLB010000979.1:0-3559 GCA_035538075.1 Enhygromyxa sp. | reverse complement strand
CTCGGAAGCTGGTGAGGTGCGCGATCTTCTTTGAAAGCGCCTCTGGGAAGCTGGTGAGCTTCGCGAGCGTGTCCGGCCACGCCTTAGCGAAGCTCGGGAGCTTCGCTAGCGCGTCCGGCACCGCCTTCGCGAAGCTCGGGAGCTTCGCGAGCGTGTCCGGCCGCACCTCGCCGAAGCTCGCCAGCTTCCGAGCACCCGCCCGTCAATCACACTCGAACTTCACGCCGAGCCGGTGCAGCGAGACGTCGACGTCGGCCCACACCGCGGAGTCCGGCGGACCCTCGCTGCCGCCGATCGAAAGCTCGATCGCCGCGGCACGATGGACCCGCTTGGGATCCGGCGCATCGAAGACCGCAAACTCGTGCTCGAGCCGCTCGCCGGGCTGCAGCGTGACGCTCGGCGACTCGTGCCTGGTCGCGCCCGGCTTGCCGTAGCAGCCTTCGTAGTGCATCCGCAGGCGCACGTTCGTGAGCGCGAAGGGCAGGGGATTCTCGAACGACGCGACGGCGCGATCGCCCTTGGCCACCACCTGCAGCTCCTCGAGCCGTCGCACGGAGGTCAGATGGAAGTGCTCCGCGTCGACTCGCGCGGTCCGGCGCGCTCGCATGCCGCGGGGGGTGTTCACCCAGTCCGATCGCATCTGCATCTCGGGGCACGGCGCAGGCTCGACCGCGAGGGGCGGTCGCTCGGGCTTGGGCCCGACGCGGCCGCGGGCCAGCACCGGGAGGTCCATCAGCGCGTCGAGCTCGGCGGTGGCCGAGCCGCTGGTCGTCACCCATCCGAGCGTCGGCTGAATGCCCAACCACTCGAACTTCCCATTGGGGCAGTGCTGGACGCCGACCTGCGACGCGACGGCGAAGAAGTACTCGGGGCCGTCAGTCTCGCTCACGGGGGTTGGCTCGCTCTCGAGTTGCACGCTCGGCGGCGTGGGCTCTTGCTCGGTGCTCGGCGGTTCGGCGGTCGTGCACGCGAGCATGAAGAGGGCGAGCACGACGGCGAAGCGGCGACGCATCACCCCGATGTTAACAGGTCGCTCAAACCGAGGCGGGAGGATTGAGCTGAACGAGCAGCTCGAGCGCGGTGCCGGGGCTCAGGCCGAGCGCCTGATCGACCTTGTCGAGCTCGCCGAGCCCGAACGCCTGCACGTCGCTGCCCATCCAGCGCAGGGCCGTCGCGAGCCCGCGGCCGATGTCGTCGTCGACGACGAGCACGACCTTGCTGCTGCCGATCGCCTTGGCCAGCTCCCCGCGACCGGTCGCGCCCAGCCAGATCCGCCCACGCAGCCACAGCAGCAGCGGCTTGGACAGCGGCCGCAGCTGGTCGAGGAACCGACGCCACTCCTGCTGCGGCGGCAGCTCGACCGAGATCAGGGCGACCATCGCCAGCGGATTTTGGACCCACACGAGTCCCACGCGATCCAACGACGAGTTGCCCAACGAGGCTCGGCCAAGCATGCGGTCGCTATTGAGCAACTCTCGTGCCGAGCGGCTCAGCCGCTGCGCGCTTGGAAAATACAGAGTCGCCGCATGCGACCCGTCGGGCTTTTGGATCCGATGTACAGCGATCGGAGCACGCTCTTTGTGCTTTCGGCCGCGGGGCCCGATGGCGCCGTGGGGCAGCTTGCCTCCGTCCAGAATGACTCAAGCTCGGTCGTGGCCCAGCCACCGGGCGAGCGCCCAGGTCGGAAACACGAGCTTGTACATTCGATAGTCGAGCACGGCGGTGTTGAAGAACACCCCGACCGCGGCATCGTGCAGCCAGCCGCCGTCGTCCTGCTGATGCTCGAGCAGGAACCGAACGCCGCGATCGATCGCCTCGCGCCCGCGCTCGGGGGCGGCCTGCTCGAGGGTCAGCACCGCCCAGGCGGTCTGCACGATGCGGCTGGGCTGCTCGGGATCGAGGGGCCGCTCGCGATTCTCGAGCACGCCTTCGTAGCGCTCGCCCCAACCACCGTCGGGCCGCTGGCGCTCGAGCAAGAAGCGGACGGCTCGGCGAATCGCGACGTGCTCGCGATCGAGACCCGCAGCGAGCAGCCCCGCGACCGCGAAGAAGGTCCCGTACGTGTAGTTGACGCCCCAGAAGCCCGGCCACCCGCCGCTGCCGTGCTGGGCCGCGAGCAGGAAGCGGACGCCGGCCTCGATCGCCTCGCCGACCGCGGCGTGGAGCGTCCGACCCATGGTCGCGCCCAGCTGCTCGCGCGCGACCGCCAGGCCACGCACGCAGCTGGCCGTGCACTCGGTGTACGAGTACTCGAGCATGCAGTTGCCGTACATCTCGGCCGGGTTGAAGCGCTTGAGCACCATCGATCCGCGCCGCGCCTCGTACGAGCCGAAGCCACCGTCGTCGTTTTGCCGACGCAGGATGAACTCGACCGCGGCCAGCTTGCGGGCCGTGTCGAGCCGCTGGGCCTCGTGATCCCAGCCGCGGTGCTCGGCGTGCAGCAGCGCCTCGAGGGCCTCGGCCGTGCAGTCGCTGACCGGCCACGGATGATGCTCGTTGGCGAAGCCCCAGCCGCCGCGCGCAGGCTCGCGGTAGTGCTTGCGGCCGCGCGGGATGTCGGCGCGCAGCTGGGCGATCGGCAGCCATGCGCTCGCGCGATCGATCAGTGTGCGTGCATCCTCGAGCTCGGGGCCCTCGCACAGCGCCTGGATCGCGAAGCTGGTGTCCCAGATGTCCGAGCGCGCGCCACAGATGCGCATGCCCTCGAGCTCGTCCTCCCACACCCAGTACTCGATGCCCTCGAGCGCGCGTGGGAGCTGCGGGTCGCGACGATCTCGCGACCACATCGCCAGGCAGAACAGCATGCCGTTGACCGGGCTCAGGCATACCCAGTCAGTGCTCGCGAACTCGAACTGGATGTGCTCCCACGCGCGGTCGAGCGCGCGCCGACGGACTGGCCCCGGAACGGCGCGCGCGAGCAGGCGGGCGCCGGAGAAGATCCACTGCAGGCCGCGACCGACAGGCTCGTAGAGATCGGTCGGCGCGATCACATCGCGCGTCGCGACGAAGCGCTGCGGGTCCCAGCCGTCCGGATACAGCTCGCGGCGCAGCGCGTCGATCAGCGGCGACGCATCGGCCTGCACGCCGGCGCCGTAGAGGTACGAGAGCCCGAGGTAGATCAGCCGCATGTGGCAGTAGAGCCGCCGCGGGTGCATCGGCGCGTCGTCGGGCAGCAGCCACAGCTCGGGCAGCAGCGGCTGCACGCTCGACCACGGATAGAGGCCGAGCAGCGCCAGCCAGATGCGGCCCCAGGTCGGCGAGTGGTAGGGGCCGCCGTGCGCATGGATCCACGCGAGCGCGTTGCGAAGCAGCGGGTCGCGAGGATCTTCGCCGATCAGCCGCAGCGCCACATATCCAAGGATCGTGTGAAAGAGCCAAGAATCGTGCTCACCGCTCAGCTTCGCTTCGCTACTGGTTTTGATGGCGGGACCGTAGCCGGTCCCGCCCCCAGTCGTGGCAAAGCCACGCCCGGGGTCCCCACCCCCTGCCCGCCGCTCACGCGGCGTTGGTTGTCGCGGTGACTGATCATCGCCCTGGCACCGCATTCGGGATCCCATTC
>DATLLB010000978.1:0-17082 GCA_035538075.1 Enhygromyxa sp. | reverse complement strand
CCCCTGCTCGGCCCTTGCGGGCCGTAGGAACCGTTCGCGAGTGCCGCTGTCGAGGGCGGCCGATGCAACCCTCGCGCGTGCGTCCCTGCCTTGCGACCGGCGTCCGAACAATCAGCTTCGGCGCCGGTTTTTGTTTGCTGGTCGCATGCACGCCATGGGGCTTCGACGCCAGCGAGAGCGCCACGCCCGACGAGGCGCAGCAAGACGAGCTCGGGCTCGAGGTCGTGTATCCGTGGCTGCCGGATGACGATCGCGAGCAGCCAGTCGAGGCGCTCGGCGAAGATCCACGCTGCTGGAAGGACGGCAAGCCCGGTGAGGCCTTGGCGATCGCGGATCCACAGGCGAGTCCGGAGACCGGCACGCTCGCGGTCGTCCAGCAGGGCCAGCTGCTCGCGCTGCCGTTGCAGCACACCAAATTCGACACGGTCGTGGTCGGAACCGTCGCCGAGACCACCGTCACGCAGCTGTTCGCCAACCCCTTCGACCAGCCGATCGAGGCGATCTACATGTTCCCGCTGCACGAGCGCGCGGCCGTCGACGACTACCGGCTGACGGTCGGCTCGCGCTCGATCCGTGGCCAGATCGAAACCCGCGAGCAGGCGCGCAGGATCTACGAGCGAGCCAAGCACGAGGGCCACACGGCCGGGTTGCTCGAGCAACAGCGCCCCAACGTGTTCACGCAGCACGTCGCCAACATCGCGCCGGGCGAGAGCGTCGAGATCTCGATCCACGTCGTGCAGCCACTCGAGCAGGAGGACGGCGTGTTCTCGCTGGTGCTGCCCACGGTCGTGGGGCCGCGCTACGTCCCGAGCACCGTTCACGACGCCGACAAGATCACCGCTCCGATCATCCCGCAGGGCTACGTAACCTGTGCCGACCTCGATGTCGCAATCGCGATCGAGTCCGGCCTGCGCCCGCGGACGCTGCGATCCAAGTTCCATGCGATCGACATCGAGCGCGAGCGTGACGTCGTGCGGATCGAGCTCGACCGCGCCGCTGGTCCGGTCGTCGCCAACCGCGACTTCGTGCTCTCCTGGGATCTCGGCCAGTCGCAGCCGCAGGCGGCGATCGTCGCCGACGGCGCTCACTTCACGCTCACCGTGCAGCCGCCCAAGCTCGCGCCCAACCAAGAGGTGGTGCCGCGCGAGCTGGTGTTCGTGGTCGACACCTCCGGCTCGATGGACGGCGAGCCGATCGCGATCGCCAAGGCGCTGATGCGACGCGCGCTCGCGGGCCTGCGGCCCGACGACACCTTCACGGTGCTGAACTTCGCCGACGGCGTCGCGGGGCTCTCGGACACGCTGCTGACCGCCGACCCGCACAACGTCGGCAAGGGCCTCGCGTACGTCGACTCGATGGTCGGCGCAGGTGGGACCTCGATGACCGCCGGGATCCATGCAGCGCTCGACCTGCCGCGCGAGCCGGGACGCATGCGGATCGTGCTGTTCTTGACCGATGGCTTCATCGGCAACGAAGCCGAGGTGCTATCGGTCGTCGAGCAGAAGCTCGGCAATGCCCGGCTGTTCTCGCTGGGCATCGGCAGCTCGCCCAACCGTTACCTGCTCGACGGGATCGCCGAGGTCGGGCGTGGCGTCGCAGCCTACGCGGGCGTGCGTGAGGACATCGATCCGGTGATGGATCTCTTCTACGAACGCACCGAGGCCCCGGTGCTCAGCGACCTCGAGATCGACTGGCAGGGTCTCGCGGTTGCCGAACTCTATCCCGACACGCTGCCTGATCTGTTCGCCGGCCAGGCGCTGACCGTGTTCGGGCGCTACGAGGGTGCGCCGTCGGGGAAGATCGTGCTGCGCGGCGAGGCCAACGGGGCCGCGATCGCGATCCCGGTCAGCTTCGACATCGCCGAGGCCGACGCGCTCACCGGCGTGTCTTCACTGTGGGCGCGCCGCAAGATCGACGCGTTGCTCGGCGCCCACGCGACTCGCCAGGCCATCACCGAGGTCGCGCTGCAGCATCGAATCCTGACCGAGTTCACCTCGTTCGTGGCCGTCGACGAGGCGGGTGTGGTCGATGACTTCGGTGGCGCCGTGCCGACCGTCGTGCAGGCGCTCTCGCTGCCGGAAGGCACCCTGCACGAGGGCGGCGACGGTGGTACTGCGGCCGGATCGGCTCGCCGCAGCGTGAGGGTGCCGCAGATCCGTCATGCCAGGGCCGAGGCCGCAGGCGCGCTCGACAAGGACATCATTCGCCGGATCGTCCGCGCGCACATCAACGAAGTTCGCGGCTGCTACAACACCGCGCTGACCCGCAACCCCGCCACCACCGGCCGTGTGGCGATCCTCTTCACGATCATGCGCAGCGGCGAGGTCACGAGCGCGGTCGTCGAGATCAACGAGACCGGCGACACGAAGCTCGGCAGCTGCATCGCCGCTCGGGCGAAGACCTGGCGCTTCCCGGAGGTCGAGGGAGGCAGCGGTACCGCCATCGTCGTCAGCTATCCCTTCGTGCTGCGCCCGCGCTGACTCGCTATCGCTAGAACAGCAAGCCCGGCACGCGCACGGCCGCGAGCGCGATGACCAGCAGCGCGAGCGCGAGCGGGGCCGCAAACACGCCGAGCAGGCGTCGACCTGCGGGCGCGCTCGGCTGGCCGATCCACACGACCGCCTGCACGGTGCCGATCAGGCCGACGAGCGCGAGCAGCCAGTTCATCGCGCGCGAGCGTACAACCGGACCGCGCCCGCATGAACTTGTTTGGCCGGCGCGATCGCCTGCGCTACAAGCAGGCCGATGCAGCCCAGCGGCGCAGAGCTCCATTACGGCCTCGCCGCGTTGCTCGGCGCGCTGCAGGGCGTGGCCGAGTTCCTGCCGGTCTCGTCGTCGGGTCACCTCGCGCTCGCGCAGCGGTGGCTCGGCATCGACGCCGAGGCGGCCGGGCACAGCTTCAACATCGTCGTCCACGCCGGGACCATGCTCGCGGTGCTGCTGGTCTATCGCCGCGACCTGATCGAGCTCGTGCGAGGGCTGTTCGATCCGGTCGCAGTCCCGTGGGCGCGGCCGATGTGGCTCGCGTTGATCGTCGGCTCGTTGCCGCTGGGCGTGGTGCTGATCCCCGGAGTCGAGGACGCAGTCGTGCGCATGGAGGGCAACGTGCGGGCCGTCGGCGTCGCGCTGTTGATCACCGCCGCGCTGCTGGCCTTCACGCATCGCCGCACGACTCCGGCCGACGACGAGCGACAGCCGCCCAGCCGCGCCCAGGCATTGAAGATCGGCTTCGCGCAGCTGCTCGCGGTCACGCCCGGAATCTCGCGCTCGGGCTCGACGATCGCGGCCGGGCTCGCGGTCGGGCTCGGTCGCGCACGCGCGGCCCGATTCTCGTTCTTGCTCAGCATCCCGGCGATCACCGCGGCGACCGGCAAGGAAGCCCTCGAGCTGCTGACCAGCGACGCGCCCGTGCACTTCGCCGCGGGTCCGTTCGCGCTCGGCTTCGCGGTCAGCTTCGCGGTCGGGCTCGCGTCGCTGTCGCTGCTGCTGCGGCTGATCCAGCGCGTGGGGATGCTGCCCTTCGTACCCTACCTGGTCGTGCTCGGCGGCATCGCGCTGCTCATCGGCTAATGCAGCGGCGGCGATGTCACCCGCGCCCCCGCACCGACCTGCTCGACCCGCCCGACCCCAGCGACCCCCGCCATCGTGAAGGTCTCGTCGAGGATCTCCAGCAACGCCGCCGCGCGCTCGTCCGAGTCGGCCAGCGCGAAGCAGGTCGGACCCGCGCCGCTGATCGAGCACGCCAGCGCGCCGGCCTCGAGCGCGTTGATCTTCGCGTCGAGGAAGCCGGGGATCAGGTGCGCGCGCGCAGGCTCGACGATGTCGTCGACGATCGCCTCGCCGAGTAGCGCGAGATCGTTGGTGTGCAGCGCGTGGATCAACAGGCCGAGCCGCGCCGACTGGCGCACGGTCGCGTCGAGGCTCACGCGCTCGGGCAACACCGCGCGAGCGTCGGCCGTCTTGACCTCGCAGCCGGGCGTGTAGATCGCGAGGCGCAGCGACTCGGGCACCGGCAGCGAGACCACGCGCAGCGGATCGGTGGCGGCAATGAGCACGATGCCGCCGAGGATCGCCGGCGCGACGTTGTCGGGGTGCGGGCTCCCGCACGCGACCGCCTCGCCCTTGCGCGCCGCGTCGATCAACGCCTCGTTGCCGACCGAGAGCCCGAGCGCCGTCACGGTCGCGACCAGGGCCGCACACGCGCTCGCGCCCGACGATCCGAGCCCGCTGCCGAGCGGCAACCCCTTGTCGAGCTCGAGCTCCACGCCCACGCGATCGGCCAGCCCGAGCCGCTCGAGCAGGGCCGTCACGGCCACGCACGCGGTGTTGCTGCCGTCGCGAGGCAGGCGCCCGTTGTCACCGGTGATCTTGCTGATGATCACGCCCGGCTGCTCGCGTCGGCGCGCGCGGACGGTGTCGCCGGGCCCACGCACCGCCAGCCCCAGGCAGTCGAAGCCGGGCCCGAGGTTGGACACGGTCGCGGGCGCGTACGCTTCGACCCACGGCCGCGGCCGATTGCTGGACGAACCACTCATCGTCGGAGGGCGTCGTCGATCCAGGCCTCGAGGCTGCCGCCCCACAGCAGCGGGGTCAGCTGGCGGCCGTTGACGAACACGGCCGGGGTGCCCTGGATCTCCAGCGCCTCACCGATCGCGCGATCCTTGACGACCGCGAGCTCGGCCTGCTCGGACTCGTAGGCAGCCTTCCACTTGGCGACATCGAGCCCGCGGATCTGCTTGGCGTAGCGCTCGAGATCCTCGTCTTCGAGCTGCTCTTGGTGATCGAAGATCAAATCGTGCATCTCCCAGAACTTGCCCTGCTCGTGCGCAGCCTCGGCCGCGATCGCGGCCGCCTTCGCGCGGTCGTGCATCTCGAGCGGGAAGTGCTTGAAGACCAGCTTGGCCTCGCCGCGATAATTCTGGACGGCCTTGCGCAGCCCCGGCGCCTCGGCCTTGCAGTGCGGGCACTGGAAGTCGGCGAACACGACCACGGTCACGGGCGCGTTGACGTTGCCGTAGGTCGGCCGGCCCTCGACCGGGATCTCGCGGGGCGTGAGCGCGTCGACGACGATGTCGATGTCGAGCTTGATGTCGGACGGCGTCGCGCCGCTGGCCAGGCGATCGGCGATGTACTGCGCGACCAACATCGAGTTGCGACACTCCGGATCGTCGCGCAGCGAGGTCGCCAGCGAGTGCGGCTTGTCGCAGGCGCTCGGCTCGGTGTTGATGACCGAGTAGAAGGTCGACTGCTGGGTCTCGCTGAGCTTGCTCAGGTCCACGCCGGGCGCCGTGCGGATCATCTGATCGGCGGGCGGCGGCTCCAGCTCCTGACGAGTCCGCTCGGTCTGGACCGGCTCGGCCGAGCGCGACGAGCCACCGGGCTCATCGGGGCCAGCGGGCGTGCAAGCGGTGCAAGCCGTCGTGGCCAGCAGCGTGGCAACGGCGAAGGTTCGCGTGACGAGGACCAGTTCGCGGATGGGACGCATCACGTGCTCGCGTCGAAGCCGACGCGCGGGCAACGCTAACTCAGCATGAAAGGGGCCGCAAGAGAGGCAGACGCGCGCCGAAACGCCGTTGAGGCCGGCCTTGACGCTGGCCACATCGCAGGCGATACAGCGCCACCAGGAGGAGCCCCTTGACGAAGATTTTAGTGACCGTCAAGCGGATCCCGGATCCGGACGAGAGCCTGAAGTTCACCGGACGTGGACTCGATCTCTCGACGGTGAAGTGGGTCCCGAACGCGTTCGACGAGTACGCCGTCGAAACCGCCCTGCGTCTCTCGGAGGACGTGGTCGGAAAGAAGAAGCTGGCCGAGATCATCGTGCTCTCGATCTGCCCGGAGAAACAGCGTCAGCACATGACGCAGTTCCTCGCGATGGGCGCCGACCGAGGGATCATCGTCGACGCCGCCGACGGCGAGCTCGACACGATCGCGATCTCGAAGATCATCGCCGACGTGGCCAAGGCCGAGGGCGTCGACATGGTCATCACCGGCAAGCTCTCGCAGGACAACGAAGGCAACCAGGTCGGTCAGCGCGTCGCGGCGCTGCTCGGCTGGCCGCAGGCCTGCTTCGCCGCCGAGCTCGACTGGGATCAGGCCGGCAACAAGCTGACGGTCGCGCGCGAGGTCGATGACGGCGTGGAGATCAAGCAGGTCCCGCTGCCCGCGGTGGTGACCGTCGATCTTCGCGTGGTGCTGCCGACCAGCGTCCGCAACGGCAGCAACCCGAAGGATCACAAGTTCACCGACGGCCCGCGCCTCGCCTCGCTGCGCGGCATCACGATGGCCAAGAAGTAGAAGGTCGACGTGAAGCCGGTCGGCGCGCTCGGTGGAGCGCGCGAGGTCACCGTCGCGATCAACAAGCCGCCGCAGCGACAGGCCGGACAGATGGTCGGCTCGGTCGAAGAGCTGGTCGAGAAGCTGGTCACGGAGGCGAAGGCGCTATGAGCAAGGTGCTCGTCGTCCTCGAGACAGCGAACGGAAAGCTCCGCTCGTACTGCCTGCCGGGCATCACGGCGGCCAAGCAGATCGCCGACGCGCGTGGGGCCGAGCTGCACCTCTTGGTGCTCGGCGCCAACACCAGCGCAGCGGCGGAGATCGGCGCGGCTGGTTACGGCGCGACCGCGGTCCACACGATCACCGACGCCGCGCTCGAGCCGTTCACGGCCGAGGCGTGGGCCGACGCGGTCGTCCACGCGATCAAGACGCTCGGTCCGTCGGTGGTCGGCGGCACGGCCAGCTCCGCGCTGCGTGACTGCCTGCCGCGCGCCGCCGCCCTGCTCGACGCACCGCTGTGCGCCGAGGTCGTGGCGGTCAAGTCGGGCGACACCTTCACGCGCCCGATCTCGGCCGGTCGCGCGCTGCTCGACGAGCAGCTCTCGGGCGAGCCGATCTTCTTCACCGCGCGCGGGAGCGAGTTCGCCCCGGCGAGCCCCGGCGCCTCGGCCCCGGTCTCGGCCATCGGCGGCGCCTCGGTCTCGACCCGCGGGGTCGGAGTCGTCGGCATCCACAAGACCGAGAGCTCGCGCCCGGCCCTCACCGAAGCCAGCGTGGTCGTCTCCGGCGGCCGCGGCATGCGCGAGGGCGCGAACTTCAAGATCCTCGAGGAGCTCACCGACCTGCTGGGCGGTGCGCTCGGAGCCAGCCGGGCCGCCACCGACGCGGGCATGGTCCCGGCTGATCTTCAGGTCGGTCAGACCGGCAAGATCGTCGCGCCCAACCTCTATATCGCGGTAGCGATCTCGGGCGCGATCCAGCACCTCGCGGGCATGAAGGGCAGCAAGGTGATCGTCGCCATCAACAAGGACGCCGAAGCGCCGATCTTCCAGGTCGCCGACTACGGCCTGGTGGCCAAGTGGGAGGACGCGATCCCCCGCTTCACCGAGCTGGTCCGCGCCCGCAAAGGCTGAGCCTCCCGGACGGTGAGAAGAGAGCCCCGCGCATCCGCGCGGGGCTTTTGCTTTGTGGGTGGGCTTCGTGATTGGGCTTCGTGGGGTCGCGACCTCGAACCAAGATAGAACTACGGGGTTGGCTGCCTCTGAGCGCGATGATGGCGTGCCGGAGCCTCGCAAGGCGCACGTGACCGGCGACCATGCGACGGCACCGGTCGTGATCCCGCCGTCGCGGCTGCTCGGGGTCGTGGGCGTGGCGGGGCTCGTGCACCTGCTGTGCGCTTGGGCGCTGCTGCTGGCGCTCGGTCCTGCGGCGGCCGGCGCTCGACCGGCGCTGGTCGGTGCGGTCACGCTGACGCTCGTGGCCGCGCTGGGGGTCGCTGCGGGCACCCGCCGCGAGGGCCTCGACCTGGCCACGCGTCGCGCCTCGGCGGTGTTCGCCATGCTGCCGTCGCTGGCCAGCGTCGCGCTCGGGCTGCCGTGGATCTGGACGGCCGGCGGCGGCGACCTGCTCGACGCGACGCTGCGGACCATCCCCACGCTCGCGGCCGCGACCGCGCCCGGCATCGCGATCGCGTTGATCCTCGAGTACTCGCTGTGGGCCGTGGCCGCGCGCGTGGGCGAGCTCGAGGCGCTGGCTCGACGAGCGGCGGGCAAGCGCAGCGACGGCCGCCAGAGCAAGTCGCGGCTGGCCCCGCCGCGCCTCGCCACTCGGCTCGCGCGGCTGGTCGCGGGGCTCGGGCTCGCGACCGGATTGCTGATCCTCGCCCACGCCTTGCTCGCGATCGGGACGCCGCGGACCTGGCTCGAGCACCCGCAGACCTGGCTGGCGCTGGGCGGCAGCTTGGCGACGATGATCTTGGCGGTGCTCGCAGGCGCGAGCGCGGGGCTCAGCCCCGGCCGCGACGTCGAGGCGCTCGCGGCCCGACTCGACGCGATCGGCTGGGAGGAGCAGCCGGGCAGCGCGAGCGCCAGCGCCAGCGCGACCGCACGACCGCTCGCCGGCCCGGTGCGCGTGACCAGCTTCGACGCGGTCGGCGAGCTGTTTCGCAACCTCGAGCGTCTGCGCGCGCGGCTGGCCGAAGACGTCGGCACCTACCAGCGCGCGCTCGATCGCACCCACGCCGCCGACGCGTCCAAGCGCGAGTTCCTGGCCGCGGTCAGTCACGAGCTCCGGACCCCGCTCAACTCGATCCTCGGCCACGCGCAGCTGCTGCTCGAGAGCGAGCTGAGCGAGGCGCAAGCGGAGGACGTGCGCCTGATCCTGGCCGGCGGTCGACACCTGCGCGAGCTGATCGACGACATCCTCGACCTCTCGATGATCGAGAGCGGCGAGCTCGAGCTGCGCTTCGCCGCGTGTGATCTCGGCGAGCTGGTCGACGAGCTGGTCGACATCCATCAGGCGCAGATCCGCGGGCCCGCGGTCGAGCTGATCGCCGAGCGACGCGGATCGATCCCGCCGGTGATCTGCGATCGCAAGCGCATCGGCCAGGTGCTGACCAACCTGCTGAGCAACGCGATCAAGTTCACCGAGCAGGGCCGGGTCTCGGTCAGCATCGCCCACGACGCCCGGCGTGGTCGCATCAGCATCGCGGTCGCCGACACCGGAGTCGGCATCGCCGACGACGAGCTGCACACGATCTTCGAGGAGTACCGGCAGGTCGGCGCGCGCAAGCGGAAGCTGCGGGGCACTGGGCTCGGGCTCGCGATCGCCCGCCGCATCGCCGAGGCCCACGGCGGCTCGCTCGACGCCGACAGCCAGATTGGCAAGGGCTCCACGTTCACGCTGCGGCTGCCGCTCGAGCCTCCGTCGGCGTCCGCGTCCACGTCCGCGTCTGCGTCTGCGTCTGGAGGATCACCATGACGCGCTCGAGCAGCGGTCGCTTGGCGATCGAGCAGCGGATCCTCGCCGCGCTCGCGCTGCTCGGGCTGTTTCACATCGCGCTCGCGCTGGTCTGGGTCGCGCTCGCGCTCGCGCCCGAGTCGCTCGCCCACCCGCGCGAGCTGGGCTGGCCGCTCGCGGTCATGCTCGCGGGCATCGTCGCCTGCGTCGTGCACACGACCACGCGGCTGCCCGAGGTTCGCTGGGACGCCGAGCCGCGCTCGAGCGCAGGCCCGAGCCCGTGGCCGCTCGCGCTGCTCGGCGCGCCGTCGCTGCTCGCTTGGCCGCTGCTGCTCTACCGCGAGCGGCGAGCGCAGCAGCGCGAGCTCGAAGCGCAGGCGAGCGGCGAGTCGCGAGCGCACGAGGTCGAGCTCGGGTTTCGCCTGCTGCTCGCCCTGCCCCGCATCGCCGCGACCAGCTTCGCGATGTGGATGGCCGGCGCCACGCTGCTGGCGGTCGCGCTGATCGCCCGCACGACCGCGATCGAGCCGCGCAGCCTCGGGCTGCTGCTCGCCTTGATGCTGGCCTCGCTGGTCCCGCTGGTCTCGCTCGCGACCACCCGCATCCGCGCGATGCTGGTGCCCGAGTACCTCGCGGCCCCACGGCCCGAGCCGCTCGCGCTGTCGGGTCGCCGCTCGCTCGCGCTGCGACTCGGCGGGCCCGCGGGCTTGGCGTTGCTCGGCGCGGTTGCGATGCCCGTGCTCGTGCACCTGGTCTGGGCGGAGCGCATCGACACGATCGAGCGACGCGAGCATGCGCGGCAGCAAGCCGACGCGCTGATCCAGTGGGCCGAGACCGACGAGCTCGAAGCCATTCGTACCTTCGTCCACGAGCATCCGAGCCATGGCCTCGCGACCGAGCGCTCGCGTCTCGGTGCCATGCCCAGTGCGATTGGACCGCAGCGCGGCTTCGTCGACATTGATGGTGATGGTCGCGACGATCATTACGTCGCGGAGGGTGAATCCGGGGCGCTCGCGAGCGCCGCGATCGCCGAGCCCTCCCCGCCCAGTGCTCCCATTCGAATCGCCAGTGTCGCGTTGGGCCTCATCGCGGGTATTGCGTCGCTGGTGCTGTTGTTGCGGGACGTCGAGCGCGACGTCGGTCGTGCGAGCCGGCAGGTCGGGGCCGTCGCCGACGGAGAGATTCCCGAGCCGATGGCGATCGACACCTTCGCGACGGCCGAGCTACGCGGCCTCGTCGCAGCGGTAGATCGTTTGGTCGGACGCATCACCGACGCAAACGTGGCCAAATACGTGCTCATCGAAAAGGGCCACGAAGCCGACCGGCTCAAGAGTCAGTTCCTCGCCAACATGAGCCACGACCTGCGCTCGCCGCTCAACTCGGTGCTGGGCTTCAGCGAATTGCTCACGACCGGCATCGAAGGCGAGCTGACGGCCGACCAGCTGGAGATGGTCGGCATCATCCACCGGACTGGCAAAGATCTGCTGCAGCAGATCGACGACATCCTCGATACCGCCAAGATCGAGGCCGGGCGCATGGAGCTGCATCGCGAGCCCACGCCGCCTGCGACGTTGATCTCCAAGGCAATTCAGCGCGCGCGCATTCGCCTCGACCGACCTATCGACTTCGACACCACCTTCGCGCCCGGCCTCCCACCCGCGTTCGTCGACCCGTATCGGACCGCGCAGGCGCTCGAGAACGTGCTGCTGTTCGCGGCCGAAGGCCTGCAGCAGGGCACCATCGAGATCAGCTGTGACGCTCCGACTCATTCGACTCGTGGGCGTGAAGTTGTGATTCGCATCCTCAGCCCCCGCGCGTTGGCCCCGCTCGCCGAGCTCGAGCAGGCGCGCCGCGGCTTCTTTCGGCTGCCCGGCCACACCGGCCTCGGGTTGGGCCTTCCGATCGCAACCAGCATCCTCGAGCAGCAAAACGGGGCGCTGCTGATCGAAGCCGGCAGCAGCAGCAGCCTCGGCGCTCGCGCGGCGATGGGCTTCGAGCTGCGCATGCCTGCGTTGACCGCCCGTCGTGTGCCACGAACGCGCGTTCAAAGCGGTCGGGTGTCCGAATAGACACATTGCTATAGACCCCCGTGGTCGCTCGTAGACTTAGCCATGCACGTCCGCTTCGCGTCCGCCTCGCTCGCACTGCGTGCGAGCGAGGATGGGGCAGGTTCATGGTGCTCGACGGGACGTGGTGACCCCCTACGAGGGGTCTTTTCCGCCGCACGACGCGGACCCACGCGAACGGGAAACGTCTACGGGAGACGTCTAGTTAATGCGCACTTCTCGGGCGCATTTTTCGGGCCATTGTTCGGGCGCACCTTTCGTGCGGCGAGCGGGCATTTCGCGTGGGTGGTCGATAGCGGATGCTGCGCCAAATCGTGCACTTCCGGCGGCAATACGCGGCGGCCGCGAATCGAGGGGTTCGCGGCCATTGGTCGAGTGGTCGCGCATCGGTCGTCGGATCAGCCTCGGCAGCCGCGACGATGACTGTGCCACATTCAACCGGTCGCCGTGATCACAGCGTGGCAAAACGGTACGGATTCAATTCACTGCAAATTGCTAAGACATCGCCGAGAAAAGCATGCATAGTTCCGACGTCATGTTTTCGCGTCGGACGACCTGGGATGTCTCCCCCAACCGGCTCGCACACGCGCGGCTGCATCATCAGAGCTGTGGACGGGAGGCGCTCGACCTCGCCTCATCCAACCCGACCATGCTCGACCTCGTGTACCCCGAGGAGTTCTACGCCGAGCTGTTCGATCCGCGTGGGATGTTCTACGAACCCGAGCCCTTCGGTCTCGACGTCGCTCGCCGAGCGGTCGCCGAGCACTACTACGGACGCCGCGGCTATCGGGTCAACCCCGAGCGCGTGTGCCTGAGCGCGAGCACCAGTGAAGCCTACGCGCAGCTGCTCGCGCTGCTCTGCGATCCCGGCGACGTGATCCTGGTCCCGACGCCCAGCTATCCGCTGCTCGAGTACCTCGCCGAGATCGCTCGCGTCGAGCTCGTCAGCTACCCGGTCAACTACGACGGCCACTGGTGGGTCGACACCAACGCGCTCGCCGAGCTGGTCGCTCGCTTTGGTGATCGCGCGCGGGCGATCGTCTGCGTCGCGCCCAACAACCCGACCGGCTCGTACCTGACTCGCAAGGAGCTCAACGCGATCGAGGCGCTGTGCTGCAAGGCCGAGCTCACGCTGATCGTCGACGAGGTGTTCTCCGACTACCCGCTGTACCCCGGCCCCTCGCGCGTGGCCTCGGTGGTCGACAACGGCGTGGCCGAGCGCGACTGCCTGACCTTCGTGCTGTCGGGTCTGTCCAAGGTCGCCGCGCTGCCGCAGTTCAAGCTCGCGTGGACGGTCGCGTGCGGACCCGAGGAGCTCGTGCGTCCGGCCCTCGCTCGTCTGGCCGTGATCGCCGACACCTACCTGAACCTCTCGACCCCCGTTCAGCTCGCGCTGCCACGCATCTTCGCCGCGAGCGAGAGCATGCAGGCGCAGATCCGTCGGCGCAGCCTCATCAACCTCGAGACCCTCGACGCAGCCATCACCGACAGCCCGGTCTCGCGCCTCGCCGTCGAGGCTGGCTGGTCGACGATCCTCAAGCTCCCGCGCCTCGGTGAGCTCGACGACGAGGGGTGGGTCCTGCGCATGCTCGAGCGTATCGACGTCTGGGCCCAGCCCGGCTCGCTGTTCGACATGCAGGGCTGCCACCTGGTCCTGTCGCTGCTGACGCGGCCCAACGACTTCGCCGAGGGACTCTCGCGCCTCGTCGCCTGCGTCGAGCAAGAGTGTTTGTGCTGAGTCGCCGCGATCATCAACGCTAAGAGAAGCGCTCGGTCACCGAACAACCACGGCCCGCGAGGGCCGGCAGGGGGTGAGGGCCCCGCGACGGGTCCGCCCGGCGCGGGAGAGGGACCGGCTACGGTCCCTCTATCAAGATTAGTTCAGCCAGACGCGGAGCAGGGAGATCAGCTGGTTCGGATCGATCGGCTTGGTGATGTAGTCCGACGCGCCCGCCTGCACGCACTGCTCGCGGTCGCCCTTCATCGCCTTGGCCGTGAGCGCGATGATCGGCAGGTCCCGCAGCGCGAGGCTCGAGCGAATGCGGCGGGTGGCTTCGTAGCCGTCCATCTCCGGCATCATGATGTCCATCAGCACGAGCTCGACGTCGCGCTGGTGGTCGAGCTTGCGCAGGGCGTCGGCGCCGTTCTCCGCATAGACCACGCGGATCTCGTGCTGCTCGAGGATCGCGGTGATGGCAAAGATGTTGCGGACGTCGTCGTCGACGACCATGACCTTGCGGCCCGCGAGCGAGGCGTCGCTGCGAGCCGAACGACGCAGGAGCTCGCGCTTGGGCTCGGACAGGCGCTCGGCGGGGCGGTGCAGGAACAGCGCGGCCGCGTCGAACAAGCGCTCGGGCGAGCGCACGCGCCGGATCGTCAGGCGCTCGGCCAGCCGCCGCAGCTGCAGTTGCTCGGCCTCGCTCGGCTCGTGGACGCCATGGAGGATGATCGGCGTGCGGCGGCGCTCGGGTCGTTGCGCGATGCGAGCGAGCAGCTCGAGCCCGCGCTCGTCGTTGCGCTGAAGCCCGATCACCACGCAGTCGAAGCTGCGGCTCTCGATCAGCAACAGCGCCTGCTCGGCGCTCGCGGCCACGTTGATCTGCAGGTCGGCGTCGCCGAGCAGCTCGATCAGGACCTCGCGCTCGCCCGCGTCGGGCTCGACGATCAGCAGCTGCTTGACCGCGCGCTCGATGAAGTCGCGTAGCTCGGTCAGCGCGGCCACGACCTGCTCGGTGTGCACCGGCTTCTCGAGGCAGGCGAGCGCGCCGCGATCGAGGCTGCGACGCTCGACGTCGGCGGCCGAGACCACCTGGATCGGCACATGCCGCGTGCGCAGGTCGTGCTTGAGGCGATCGAGCACCACCCAGCCGCCCATGTCGGGCAATTGGAGATCGAGCATGATCGCGTTGGGCTGCAGCTGCAGCGCGAGCTGCAGGCCCTCCTCGCCGCTGCTCGCGACCACGCCGCGGAACTCGGCCCGGCGCGCCAACTCGAGCAGCGTGCGCGCGAGCCCGAGATCGTCGGCGATGATCAGCAAGGTGCGATCACCCGGCGCGAGCACGGCCCGATCGTCGGCCAGCGTCTGCCGTCGGACCACCCGCCACTGCGGCACGCTCGGCAGCTCGGGCCGCTCGATCACCGCGCGCACCCGGCCGGCCCGCGCGGCCGGCTCGCGATACTCGCGAGGCAGGCGCAGCGTGAAGGTGCTGCCCCTGCCTACCTCGCTGCGCACCTCGATCGCGCCGCCGAGCAGCGTGGCGATCTCGCGGCTGATCGACAGGCCGAGGCCGGTGCCGCCGTACTTGCGGTTGACGCCGCCGTCGGCCTGATGGAAGGCCTCGAAGATCAGCCGCTGCTGATCGGCCGGAATGCCGATGCCGGTGTCGGTGACCACGAACGCGATGTCGCCGTTGGGCGCCGGCTTGATCGCGAACACCACCTCGCCGTGATCGGTGAACTTGACCGCGTTCGACAGCAGGTTGCGCAGCACCTGCCGCAGGCGCATGTCGTCGGTCACGATCGTGGTCGGCAGCGACTCGTCGATGTCGATGCGCAGGCTCAGGCCCTTCTCCTCGGCGTTCTGCGCGAACGTGCGCTCGACGTAGGACTGCAGCTCGCTGAGCTGGACCTCGGCGATGTCGATGGCCATGGTGCCCGACTCGATCTTCGCGAGGTCGAGAATCTCGTTGATCAGATCGAGCAGATCGGAGCCGGCCGAGTGGATGGTCTCGGCGTACTCGACCTGCTTGACCTGGAGGTTGCCGTCGCGGTTGTCGGCCAGCTGCTTGGACAGGATCAGCAGGCTGTTGAGCGGCGTCCGCAGCTCGTGCGACATGTTGGCGAGGAACTCGGACTTGTACTTGGAGGTCAGCGCCAGCTGCTCGGCCTTCTCCTCCAGCTCCTTGCGCGCGAGCTCGACGTCGTAGTTCTTGCGCTCGACCTCGGTCTTCTGCGCGGTCAGCTGGCGGGCCTTCTCCTCCAGCTCCTCGTTGGTCTGCTGCAGCTCCTCCTGCTGGTTCTGCAGCTCCTCGGCGAGGCTCTGCGACTGCCGGAGCAGCTCGTCGGTCCGCATCTGCGCCTCGATGGTCGCGACCACGATGCCGAGCGACTCGAGCAGCTGCTCGAGGAACGCGAGCTGGATGCTGGAGAAGTGCTGGAACGAAGCCAGCTCGATCACGCCCTTGACGTCGTCCTCGAACAAGATCGGCACGACCACGAGGTGCTTGGGCGGCGCCTCGCCGAGCCCCGAGTTGATCTGCACGTAGTCGTCGGGGACCTCGGCGACCAGGATCCGCTGACGCTCGAGCGCCGACTGCCCGACCAGGCCCTCGCCCAGCCGGAAGTTGTTGGCCACCCACTTGCGCTCCTTGTAGGCGTACGAGGCGAACAGCTCGAAGCGCACGTCGTCGTCGGACTGCTTGGCCATGTAGAACACGCCGTGCTGGGCCCCGACCGTGCGCGCGAGCTCGGACAGCACCTGGCGGGCGACCGTCAGCAGGTCGCGCTGGCCCTGCAGCATCCGCGTGAACCGAGTCAGGTTGGTCTTGAGCCAGTCCTGCTCCTGGTTGACGCGCGTGGTCTCGGCCAGCGTGCGGATCATCTGGTTGAGGTTGTCCTTGAGCGTCGCGACCTCGCCGCGGGCCTCGACGGTGATCGACTGCGTGAGGTCGTCCTTGGTCACCGCGGTGGCCACGTCACCGATCGCGCGGACCTGCCGGGTCAGGTTGCCGGCCAGCTCGTTGACGTTGTTGGTCAGGTCGCGCCAGATGCCGGCCGCACCGGGCACGTCGGCCTGGCCGCCGAGGATACCCTCGACACCGACCGCTCGGGCCACGCTGGTGACCTGGTCAGCAAAGGTCGAGAGCGTCACGGTCATGTTGTTGATGGTGTCGACCAGCGTGGCGATCTCACCCTTGGCGTCGAGCTGCAGGCGCTGCTGCAGATCGCCGTTGGCGACCGCGGTCACGACCCGCGCGATGCCGCGGACCTGCTCGGTCAGGTTGCGGGCCATGACGTTGACGTTGTCGGTCAGCTCCTTCCAGATGCCCGACACGCCGCGGACCTCGGCCTGACCGCCCAACATGCCCTCGGTGCCGACCTCACGCGCGACGCGGGTCACCTCGGCCGCGAACGCCGAGAGCTGATCGACCATCGTGTTGACCGTGTTTTTCAGCTCGAGGATCTCGCCGCGGACCTCGACGGTGATCTTGCGCGAGAGGTTGCCGTTGGCGACCGCGGTCGTGACCTCGGCGATGTCGCGGACCTGATCGGTCAGGTTCGAGGCCATCAGGTTCACGTTGTCGGTCAGCTCCTTCCAGATGCCGCGCACGCCGAGCACCGAGGCCTGACCGCCGAGCTTGCCCTCGGTGCCGACCTCGCGGGCCACCCGGGTCACCTGCTCAGCGAACGCCGAGAGCTGATCGACCATCGTGTTGATGGTGTTCTTGAGCTGGAGGATCTCGCCCGACGCGTCGACGACGATCTTCTTCTCGAGGTCGCCCTGCGCGATCGCGGTCGCAACCTGCGAGATGTTGCGGACCTGCGCGGTCAGGTTGTTGGCCATCGAGTTGACCGCGTCGGTCAGGTCGCGCCAGGTGCCCGACACGCCGCGCACGTCGGCCTGACCGCCGAGCTTGCCCTGGATGCCGACCTCGCTGGCCAGGCGCGTGACCTCGGCCGCGAACGACGAGAGCTGATCGACCATCGTGTTGATCGTGCTCTTGAGCTCGAGGATCTCGCCGCGCGCGTCGACGGTGATCTTGCGCGAGAGGTTGCCGTTGGC
>DATLLB010000977.1:0-4898 GCA_035538075.1 Enhygromyxa sp. | reverse complement strand
GCCGAGTGGGGCGGACAGCTGGGATCGCCTGTATCGGCTCACGCTCGCGAGCGAGCGCCCGTGGGAGACCGAGCAGGCCGACGCCGATCTGCTCGCCGCGCTCGATCGCGCGGTCGAGGGTCCGGGCGCGGTGCTCGAGATCGGCGCCGAGGTGCTCGAGACGATCGCCGAGACCACCGAGGAGAAGTCGCCGCTGGCGATCCGATTGATCGTCGTCGCCGTGGCCGGGCACACCACGACCACGTCGGCCCACGCGGCCAGCTCGAGGTGTGGGACCCGGTGGTGCTCGTCGACCGGCCACATTCCGTGCACGACCGGTCGATGCGTGAGCGCCTCGAGTGCGTCGGCGCTGACAAAGCGCAGCGCGTGCTCGGTGGCCGCGACCGCGACCTCGAACCCGCGCGCTTGCAGACCTCGGATCAGCGCGGGCGCGTCCATCGAGGCGACCGCACCGGTGAGCCCGAGCAGCACCCGCACGCCCGCACGCGCGCGAGCGCGAGGGCTCGGCTGCGGCAGGACCAGCTCGATCGCGCCGACGCGCCGCAGCAGCGCGAGCAGCTCGGCGATCACCTGCGGGTGCTCGAGCGGCCCACCCGAGCACGCCTCGAGGTAGCGGTAGAGCTCGGCGGTCGTGCGCGACGAAGACAAGTGGGCGAGCACCTCGGCAGCGAGGCGCGCCGAATCGCCGAGCAGCTCGTGCCCGCTGCCGTCAGGCGAGAGCAGCACCATCCGATCGCCGACCTCGTAGATCCGCACGACCGCCGCGCGGCGCAGGCTGATGTCGTCTCGCGGCTCGAAGGACACGCAAATTCTGTAACACGCGGCGCCGTCGAAAGTGGGCTGCTATGTGTTGGGCGTGTCGGTCGACGAGCACGCCCCTCGGGTCCCGCCCTGCGGCGCGGCCGAGATCGAGGCGCTCGCGGGTCTGTGCCGAGGTCGACGCGTGATCGTGCTCAGCGGAGCCGGCTGCAGCACCGAGTCGGGCATTCCCGACTATCGCGGCGAGGGCACTCGCGCCCGCGCTCGCAACCCGGTCCGCTTCGACGCCTACGTGCGTGACCCCGCCGCGCGCACTCGCTACTGGGCGCGAGCGATGATCGGCTGGCCACGCTTGCGAGCGGCGCAGCCGAACCCGGCCCATCGCGCGCTCGCGGCCCTCGAGCAGGCCGGCGTGGTCTCGCGCGTGATCACGCAGAACGTCGACCGCCTCCATCAAGCCGCAGGCAGCGAGCGTGTGATCGAGCTGCATGGGGCGCTCGCCGAGGTTCGCTGCCTCGGCTGCGGTCGGTTCGAGTCGCGCGACGATCTGCAGGCCCGGCTCGAGCAGCTCAACCCCGGCTGGCTCGCGCACGAGGCCGCGCTCGCGCCCGACGGCGACGCCGATCTCGAGACCTCGCTGACCCACTTTCGCACTGCGAACTGTCGCGCGTGCGACGGCCTGCTCAAGCCCAACGTGGTGTTCTTCGGCGAGCAGGTCCCGCAGACGATCGTCGATCAGGCCTACGCCTGCGTCGACGCGACCGAGCTGCTGATGGTCGTGGGCTCCTCGCTGACGGTGTTCTCGGGGCTGCGCTTCGTCAAGCGGGCGCTCACGCTTTCGATCCCGGTAGCGATCGTCAACGTCGGCCCGACCCGCGCGGCTGGGCTCGCGACGCTGGAGATCGAAGCGAGGCTCGGCGACGCGCTCCCGCGTCTGGCCGCGAGCTTGCTCTGATCGCGCGGAGCCGCCCGAAGGGCTCCGAGTGAACCAAACCCAATCGCGCGGAGACTGCCGCGCGAAAGGCTTGGCATGCATTTTCGTGAAGACCCCCTTCATCCCGAGCGCGCGCTCCTGACCCCGACGTGGCTCGGCTCGCTCGCGCTGTTGGTCGCCAACGATCACTGGCTCAAGGGCTCCGGCCTGCTGCCCGGCGTGCTCACTGGCAAGCTCAGCGACTTCGCCGGAATGCTGGTCGCGCCCGCGCTGCTGGCCACGCTGCTGCGCGTGCACAGCAAGCGCGGGCTGCTGGCCTGTCATGTCGCGGTCGGAGCAGTGTTCGCGGGCATTCAGATCTCGACCGGCTTCGCCGATCTGTGGAGCGCGGCGATGGGCCTGCTCGGCCACCCGTGGGTGATCACCAGCGACCTCACCGACCTGCTCGCGCTGCCGTTCTTGTGGCTGTCATGGCGGCTGCTGCTGCCGGCCATGGATCACGAGCGCCCAGCCCTGGTCGGCCTCCAGCGCAGCGCGGTCGCAGGCGCGAGCGTGTTCGGGCTGTGGGCGACCGTCGCGACCTCCGACGACGACGGCCGTTATTCCGATGAGCTCTGCGGCGGGTGCGAGACCGACGAGACCGGCGGCTGGGAGACCGACGGCGGCTGGGAGAATGTCGACGGCCAAGTCTACATTCACAACCCCAACGATTTTGCGATCAACATCAACATTCGCACGCTCCGCCCCGACGTGGTGCTCGACTGCGGTGCGATCGCCAGCGACCCCGGCCGCCTGCTGCCCGACGAGGCGTTTGGCCCGGCCGAGCACTGGGAGCTGCCGCCGACCACCAACGTCGGCGTCGCTATGCCGCTGTCCTGCGGCGCGGCGAAGGTCGCCGGCGAAGGCATCCCCGAGCAGATCATCTTCTCGACCGAGCTCGGCTGGGTGACCACGTTCCCCGGCAGCCACGAGTCGCTCGACGAGCTGAGCTCGGCCGGCGCGGCGATCGTGTTCGATGGCGTCGCGCAGTGGTCCGGCGGCGAGCAGTGGCGACACACGCCCAAGCTCGACAGCGCGCCGGCGCCCGAGACCTGCCTGCCGGATCCCGGCGAGCGTCACCTCGACTGGAGCGAGATTTCCTCGCAGGCCGTGGTCGAGGTGCTGGCGATGAGCGCCGGGCTCGACGGCTGCCACGAGCTCGAGCTGCTGCCCTGGTCGGGCGCGAACATGGGCGAGTCCTTCAGCTGGTACCTGTGCGCGCCGGAGTCGGCGATCCGGCTCGAGATCGGCGAGTACTGGGACATCGACAGCCAGCCGAACAAGGTCACCGCGCGGCTGGTCGATCCGGCCACGCACCAGACCCAAGTCGACGACCTCGGCCGCGCGCTGCGAACCCTCCGCTTCGAGCGTGGGATGAACAGCGCCGGATCGCTGATCGCCACCGTCGCGCTCGACGATCCGAGCTGCCCGTGGAACCTCGCCGACGGCTGCCTCGAGGTCGCCCGCAAGCTCGACTTGGTGTTCGGCGGCGTCGTGGCGCTGCCGGGCGTGCCCACGGTCACCGTCGACGACAGCGACATGCGCCACGAGCTGATCGTCGGCCGTGCCCGCGCGCTGGCCCTGACCGCGGGCGAGTGCGGAAGCAGCTCGCTCCCTCATGACATCGACTACGCGCTCGTGTCCGAGCCCAACCTCTGACTTACCCCTCGAAAGGACGCGCCATGAAATTCTCCATCACACTCCCCGCCTGCGCGCTCGCCCTCGCGACGCTCACGCTCGGCTGCAGCGACGACGGCTCGTACGACGACTACTCCACCTTCGGCGGCGGCACCTCGGGTGGCGACGGCGACGACGAGGGCTCCTCGGGCCTCGACCCCAGCGCCGGTCAAGGCGGCGCGCAGGACTTCGGCCGCTTCCGCGAGATCCTGCTGGCCGGCGGCATCCCGGGGCCCGAGACCATCGACGACCTCGGCTTCTTCGCCGAGCACAAGATCGCCATGCCCAAGGCCGAGTGCGGCGAGAACGTGTGCATCCACGGGATGCTCGGCGTGATGGGCAACATGATCTCGGGCTCGAACTGCACGATCGTGCTGCTGGGCATGAACACGCCGATCGATCCCGACACGCTCGAGCGGCCGCCGCTCAACCTCGCGATCGCGATGGACCTGAGCGGCTCGATGCAGGGCGAGCCGATCGAACGACTGCGCGCCGGGCTGTTGACGATGCTCGACGAGCTCGAGCCTGACGATCGCATCAGCTTGATCGGCTTCTCCGACGAAGCCGAGCTGCTCGTCAGCCAGCTCGGCGCGGCCGATCCCGAGCTCGCGGCCACGATCGAGGGGCTGGTCGCCGGCAGCCGCACCAACATCTACGACGGCCTGCGCAGCGCGTTCGAAGAGGTGCAGGCCCACGCCGAGGACGGCCGACAGAACCGGGTGATCCTGGTCTCCGACGGGCTCGCCAACGTGGGCCTGACCTCGAGCGAGACCATCGAGGGGCTCGCCGAGTCCTACGGCGAGGCCGGCTTCAACCTCACGACCATCGGCATCGGCGATGACTTCGACGTCGACCTGATGCGCGAGCTGGCCGAGATCGGCAGCGGATCCTTCTATTACATCGACGAGCCGGCCGCGCTCGAGGAGGTGTTCGCCGAGGAGGTCCAGGCGTTCGTGGTGCCGCTGGCCGAGGACGTCGAGATCGACGCGCGCATGCTCGAGGGCTACGACCTGCGGCGCGTCTACGGCACCACCCAGTTCGAGCTGTGGGGCAACGACGCCTACGTCGACATCCCGATCCTGCAGATCGCCCACCGCGTGAGCGACGAGGACAACGAGAACGGCCGCCGTGGCGGCGGCGGTGCGATCATCATCGAGCTCACGCCCACCGGCCTCGATCCGGCCGCGGTCGGCGAGATCGACTTTCGCTACGTCGAGCCCGGTACCGGCGACGTGATCGAGCAGCAGGTCGCGATCGCCTCACCGCTGGCGCCGTGGGAGACCCCGAGCGAGGGCCACTTCGAGAGCGAGAGCACCGAGAAGGGCTTCGTGATGCTCAACATCTACGTCGGCTTCGAGATGGCTGCGCAGCGAGCCAGCGTCGGGGATTATGCCGGCGCGCTGACGGTCCTGCGACCGCTGCGGGACTCGGTCTCGAGCTGGTTGCTCGACCATGACGACGCCGACATTGCCGACGATCTGATCTACAT
>DATLLB010000976.1:0-4675 GCA_035538075.1 Enhygromyxa sp. | reverse complement strand
GCCGAGTGGGGCGGACAGCTGGGATCGCCTGTATCGGCTCACGCTCGCGAGCGAGCGCCCGTGGGAGACCGAGCAGGCCGACGCCGATCTGCTCGCCGCGCTCGATCGCGCGGTCGAGGGTCCGGGCGCGGTGCTCGAGATTGGCGCCGGGCTCGGGACCCTCGCGCTGGCGGCCGCGCGGCGTGGCCATCGGGTGGTCGCTACCGACGTCGCCGAGGCTGCGCTCGCGCAGGCGAGCGCGCGAGCGGGGGCCGAGTCGGTGTTCTGGATCGAGGACGACATCACACGCACGCGCCTGCGCGGTCGCTTCGACGTGATCCTCGATCGCGGCTGCCTGCACCTGCTCGACGAGCTCGGTGCCGAGCGCTATGCGGGCGCGGTCGCACGGCTCGCGCGGCCCGGCGGCGCGCTGATCCTCAAGACGATCAGCGACGCGAGCGTCCCCGGAATCACGGCGTACGACGAGCAGCGCGTGCGCGCCCGCTTCGGGGCTACGTTCACGCTTGAGTCGATGATCGGCAGCGAGCTGGCCGGGCCCCAGGGCGCTCGCTCGGCCTCGTTGTTCGTGCTTCGACGTCGGCGCGACTGATCGCCAACTCGGCGTCACGCCATTGCTCGAATGTGTATTGCTCAAAGTGTGCATTGCTGGAATGTTGCATTGAGTGACACATTGAGTGACGCATTGAGTGACGGGGCCCGTCCTCGCGGTGTGCCTGCATGGACGGCCCGCCTTTTTATTGTGCATTCGATTGCCCGTATCTCGAGCTAGCCGCCCGATTGGCACGAATTATCGACGCATTCGCTTGACCCGAATGTGTCGATCATGGTAGCCCTATATTCGGTCGTTACCGATGGCGAGGATAATACCAGGCGTTCAAGTCACCGTGATCAAGGAGGTCGTTCCTCCCCAGCTTGCGCCTTCGGGTGTGCTTGGGTTGGTCGGCCTCGTGGCACCCGCGCGACCGGGAGTCGTACACAAACCAATCGAGCGGGTCGCCAGTTGGGGCCGCTTCCGCGAGCTCTACGGCAACGCGACGGCGTTGGCCATGCCCGAGGCTCAACAGGCCTTGCAAAACGGCGTGTTCGAGCTCGTGGTCGTGGCCGTCGATCCGGCCACTGCAACCAATGCGACGGCAGCGATCGAATACGATGCTGCAGATTGGCTGGTCCTGAGCGCCCGCGCGCCCGGGACTGCACCGAACAATCTGAAGGTCGTGTTCGCGGCGCAATCGTTCGAAGGCACGATCCAGTCCTACGAACTACGCGTGCGGCGGGGTAGCGAGGATATCGAGATCCATCGCAATCTCTCGCCGTTCCCGGGTGCCCCCCGTTGGATTGGCTCGGTGTTGGCCAGTGCGGATTCGATCCTCTCGATCGACGAGCCGACCTGGACGATCACCGACTACGGGGCTGGGGTCACGCTCTCCGCACCGACCCATAGCACCACCGTGGCGATCATCGGCACCGGAGCCGAAGAGGTGAAGCTGCTCGAGATCGTCATGAAGGCGATGCCGGGCGCCATTCCGCCGGCCAACATTCCGCTGCAGTTCAAGACCACCGCGGACACGTTCCGGCTGCTCCGCAACCCCGGCGAGCCGGATGAGACCATCCTGCTCGAGCTACCCGCCGACGCACCCGATCTCGCCTGGCGAATCGCGCAGGCCTGCGCGGACGCGGTCGACCTCGACGTCGAGTTCACGCTGCCCGAGCTGAGCGCGACGATCGACGTCACCGGTGGCGCCGACGCGGCAGTCTCGGCTTACACCGATGCGCTCGGCGAGCTCGTCGACGTGCAGGACGTCGACCTCGTGGTCGCGTCGGTTCAGGATCTGAGCAATCAGCGGGCCGCGCAGATCTACGGGGCCATCATCTCGCACTGCGAGCTGATGAGCGCCGACGCCAAGGGGCGGCTCGGCTTCGGCCAGGTCCCGCCGGCCAACGATCTCGAGGCCAACGTCGATCTCGTGGGCTCGCTGATCAGCGATCGCTTCGCCCTGTTCGCCCCGCACGGCGTGCTCGGGGCCGCGGTCGGTCGGATCGGCAGCCTGCCGTACTTCCACTCGCCGACCTTCAAGACGCTCGCCGGGCTCGGCCAGCTCGAGCCACCGCTGCGGGTCGAGGCCCAGCAGAGCTACCTCAAGGCCAACATCGTGCCGGTCGCCGAGCTGCCCGGACGCGGCAACGTGGTCGTGCGCGGCCTGACGACCGACGGCGATCAGATCAACGTCCGCCGCGTCGCCGATCGGGCGGTCCGCGGGGTCAAGCAGATTGGCGAGCTGTTCATCGGCAAGCTCAACACCGAGGACGGCCGCAACGCGCTCAAGCAGAAGCTCAACGAGTTCCTGCTGCAGATGGCCTCGGAGAGCGCGATCGTGCCGTCGACCGACGGCAGCGATCCGGCCTTCAAGCTCGACGTGTTCAGCACCCAGGCCGACTTCGCGCTCGGCATCGTGCGGGTCGACATGGCCATCCGGCCGGTCCGCGCGATCGACTACATCTACGCGACCGTGCTCGTGCAGGTGTAGCTCCTCCGCTTCGCTTCCATTGTCCGTGCGTGGCGATCGACCTCGCTCGATCGCCACGTCGGCCCACGTTCGGCCGCGCCCGGCTTCCCTTCGTCCTCGGGCTCGCATCGACGCGCCCCAATTTTGCGAGATAGCCCATGCCAACCGTGTTCTCAGCCAATCACAGTAGTCTGCTCGTCGACGGCGATCCGGTCGAGGGCGTCCAATCGCTCGCGTTTCGGGTTGTTACCGAGCGCGAGGACATCCGAGCGATCGGCTCCGACGAGCGCGTCGACGTCAGCTTCGGCCTGCGTACGGTCGCTGGTGAGGTCGTGGTCCGTTCGACCGCGACCGTGTTCGACGGCAAGCTCGCCACCCGATCGAGCTTCAACATGGTCGCGGCGCTGAAGAAAGGTCAGGGCGCCGACGATCCCTCGCGCAGCTATGCGTTCGACGATTGCTACGTCGAGACCAAGAGCTTCGCGATGTCGGCCAGCGGGACCGCCGAGACCACGTACGTGTTCACGGCCACGCGGGTGCGTGAGGAGTAATCGACGAATCGATTGATCCAGTGATCGCCGGCCGGCTTCGGCCGGCGCGTCCAACTTTGGGAGCATGGCGTGCAGACCATCATCGTCGACGGTGTTCGCTGGGAGCTCGACTTCGTCGGGTTCGCGACTTCGCTGCGCGCCTCGTCGGAGCTCGGCGAGCTGCGACTGCGGCCGTGGTCGTGCGTCGAGCACTTCGGTGCGATGCGGCGGCACTTGAGGGTGGGCGAGCGTGGGCTCGAGCTCGATGGACCTGGCTATGCCGACGACCTGCTCTCGAGCGCGACGATCGAGCGACGCGTACACGAACTCGGCGAGTCGTTGGTCCGCGGCTTGGCGCTGTGGTGGGCGGCCGGCGTCGCACCGGGCGAGCGCGAGCGAGCGCCGCGTCCGGACGCCGACGGCTGGCTCGCGCTCGACGACGACCGATCGGCGCGGGTGCGGGTGTGGACGTGGGGCGAACGGCTGCTCGCCCAGCGGGCGCAGCTCAATGAGGGTGAGGGCGAGCGCGACTTCGATCCGCTCGGCTACCTCGAGGGGCTGCTGCGTGCGTGCGTGGTCGAGCTCGTCGATCGCCGCGCCTCCGAGCCACTCGAGCTCGAGTCGCTCGATGCCGGAGCCACGCGGCTGTTGCTGCGCGCGGTCACGGAGCTCAACCATCCCGACCCCGACGACGATCCGCTCGCCCAACTCTCACCCGCGCTGGCCGGCTCGGTCTTGCGGCTGTGTGCCGCGCTCGGCTGGACGCCCGAGCGGGTGTTGGCCACGCCAGCCTTTGAAGTTCAGCGCTTGCTCGGACTGCTCGATCGCGTCGAGGTCGGGCGGCCTGCGGCGCGATCGAGCGGACGGCGGCGCGCCGGCTCGCGACGACCTCGCATCGCCGATCACCCCGACGCGATCGTGATCCAGTTCGACGGGCCCGAAGGGAGTAGCGAGTGAAGTTCGTGTTCGATAGCGCTGCGCTGTGCGAGGGCCTGGTGGCTCCGGTCGCGCGCTGCTTCGCGGCGGCGCTCGACGAGCTCGGGCTCGAGCCGGTCATTGCAGCGGAGCCCGAGCTGGCGCGCGCGATGCCTGTCGAGCGTCCGCCGATCGGCGAGTCCGGTCGTGAGCGTGAGCTCGAAGCACGGGACCACGCGGCGAGCTCCTCGGGATCGAAGGTGGCGAGCGTCGCGGGTCGTGCGGAGTCGGTCGGTCCGCGCAGGACGGCGCGGCGCGAGTCCGGCGAGGTCGCTCGCTTGCGGCTGCGTCCACGCGAGCCGGGGCGCTCGCAGGTCGAGCCGAGGGGGGCTTCTTCGCTCGCAAGCGAGGCTGCTTCGCTCGCGCTCGAACAGCAGGATTCTTCGCTCGAACGCGACTCACGAGGCGCGACGGCGGACGCCCGAGCACCGCGAGCTGTCGAGCTCGATTCGACGCCGAGCGAGCGAGCGGGCTTCGATGCCGCGCGCGTGGCCGAGTTGCTGGCCAAGCGCATCGAGGGCACGCCGGCCACCGCAGGGCGCGTGAGCGTGCAGCCGCGGGTCGGCGCCGACGCATCGAGCTCGAGCGCGAGCGCGAGCCCGATTGAGGAACCGATCGAGGTCGAGCCAGCGAGCCGCGAGCTCGCGAGTTCGGACAGTAGGGCTA
>DATLLB010000975.1:0-4485 GCA_035538075.1 Enhygromyxa sp. | reverse complement strand
GCGGCAGATGGCCGGATTGTTGGCTCGCCTCGGCCGCCACGACGCCGCCCGACAGACCTACGTCGACGCGCGGGCGTCGTTCACTGCGGCGTTCGGTCCGTCGGCGGTGCTCGACGCCGACATCGAGCTGCACCTGGGCTTGCTCGAGCTCGGGCGCGGCGAATTCGAGGCCGCTGCGGATCGCTTCGCGGCCGCTCGCGCGGGACTCGGCCGAGCGCTGCGCGAGGACGACGATCTGTTGGTCTTGCTCGAGCTCGCCGAGGCCAAGCTCGCGTTCGTGCGCGGCGACCTCGACCGCGCCGCACGAGGCTTCGCGCGCACGCTCGAGATCTGCACCCACGAGGTCCGCCGGGCCGACGCCTGGGAGGCGCTCGGCGTGATCCGCTTCTATCGCGCCGACCTGCCCGGTTCGCTCGCCGCCTATCGCGAGGCGCTCGCGCTACGGCTCACGAGCGACGGGCCCGAGCACCCGAGCGTCGGGGTCCTGCACAGCAACATCGGCGAGTCGCTCGCGGCCAGCGGCGATCACCACGGCGCGCTCACGGCCTTCGCTGAGGCGCTGCGGGTGCTCGAGCGCGCGCTGCCGCCCGAGCACGGCGATCTCGCGCTGCCGCTCAAGGGCCGCGGGCAGTCTCGACTCGCGCTCGGGCAGCGTGCGGCCGCAATCGTCGATCTCGAGCGCGCGCTCGAGCTGCACGAGGCCAACCCCGGCGAGCCGGTCGAGCGCGCCGACGTCGAATTCACGCTGGCTCGCGCGCTGCTCGAGAGCGGCGAGCCCGAGCGCGCGATCGACTTGGCGACGGCCGCCCAGCAGCGGCTCGCCAAGCTCGGCCACGCCGAGGCCGCCCGGACTGTCGAGCAATGGATCCTCACCCACGACTGACCGCCGCAACCGACGAGACACTCGCGAATGTCATACACCGTACCCAACCCCGATTTTTATCTGCAGTGGCACGACGAGGGCCACGAGCACGGCGCCTGGAATGGCGCGGCCTCGGCCGGCTTCGATCCGTCGCATCCGCTCGATCAATGGACGCTGGCGCCGGGCGGCAGCAATTACACATTCCACTTCAGCACGCGGCAGGGCACGGGCCACGCCTACACGGTCTTTGCGACGATCGCCGACCCGGCGGCCGGGCGCGTCTACGGAGCCAAGTTTGCGCCCGCGACCCCGAATGACTGTTACCTCGACGAGTTCACCCCGCGAGGATCGCTGACGCTCACGGCCGGGCAGCTGACGAGCGGGGATCCCAAGATTCAGATCCGTGAGTCGCCCAAGCAACCACCGACCTGCGCGATGATCTGGGACGGCCGCAGCTGGGCGGTTGCGGTCGGCTCCGGGGCGCCCCAGCCGTACACCGGTGAGCCCGTGCAATTGAGCCCCGACGAGCGGGGCGCGTGCACGGTCAGCTTGATCGATGAGACCGCCTCGGAGCGGGCCCCGAGCGTCTGCGCGGTCTACTACAAGGACCGCGTCGACGCGCCGGGCATGAACGTCGGCATGGTCCAGAGCCAGACGCGAATCAGCAGCTCGCGGCCGACCCCGATCACAATCACGGTGCCGGCCGGCGCCAGCGATCCGTGGCAATGCACGCTCGAGCTGTTCGCCGAGCGCCCGAGCAACCACGGCGAGCTGTTGCTCGCGTCGTCCTGACTTCGATCATTAGAAAACCTGTAGGCATTGGGCCTTCCCGCGGCCGACCGCTGACGACATCGTCGTCGGTCGGTCCACGCGGCGATTGCACCCAATCGATGGCAACAAACGAGAGAGGAACCAAACCATGAACGATCAGATTCATCAATCCATTGTCGCAGAGTCGTCCGCCAACGTCGTGGCGTTCGGGGTGCCCGGGCAAGAGGGCGTCCATTACCAGGGGACCGCCGCCGTGTTCGAGGACCAATTGTGGTACGTGCACCAGCACGAACGCAGTTGGTTCTCGGTGCAGATGGCCTATCGGACGATCCTCGTGTCGCCGCTGGCCAGCAACCCGAACAGCTCGTCGCTGTGGGCCAAGGACAAGAAGATCGACGACGGCGGCCTCGACAAGGAGATCCGTACCGACAACCGCCCGTCGGCGGTCGCGACCTCGACCCGGCTGTTCTTGTTCTGGACCAACGAGCAGCAGAGCAACCGGCTGTACGCGACCCGGCGCAACGCTGGCTCGCAGGGTAATTCCTGGACCCGCGAGCAGCTCCTGCAGGACCAATTCGGCGTCAACCTGCAGAGCGCCTGGCACAAGGATGCGCCGTTTCATGTGATCGCGGTGACCGACGACATGTTGCTGCTGACGGTCGTCCGCGACGGCGACAAGCTCGAGTACCACTACTTCTACGACGCGGACTTCAACCCGTCGGCCAAGATCTGGAAGGCGCGCGCGAGCATCAGCTACTCGGCCACGACCGTACAAAAGCTGATCGGCAACCAGGACCCCGGGTTCAAGCTCACCGCGTTCACCAGCATCGCCTCATTCAGCCAGGGTGCGCTACCCGAGAATGACGGCTCGCACGGCGCGGCGCCGGGCAGCGGCTACATCGTGCAGTGCGTCTGCTATCGGACCGACAAGCTCAGCTGGGCGTGCGCGGCGTTGACCGCCCCGATCGCGACGCCGCCGCAGCTGCCCGACCTGAACGCCCGCTCGGCCTCGGCCCAGCAATTTGGTGCGGACATTCTGCGGGTGTTCATGATCGCCGATCCCGGTGGTCGCGTGGTCGGCTACTTTCGCAATCGCGGGAAGGAGCGCGCCAATTGCCTGATGACGATGACCCGCTCGACCAACGCCAGCGATGGCCGCGGGACCTGGTCGACACCCGAGCTGCTCGGCGGCGCGACCATCGTGACCGCCATGCCGCCCTGCGCACAATATGTGTACGGCCCGCTGCAGGCCCGCACGATCACCGCCGCGGACGGGCGCCAGCTCGAGGTCGTCTACCGGGACGTGCGCGAGTACGTGTTCTACGGGACCGACGACTACGAGTCCTACAATTATCGTGAGCGCGTCGCTTATCGCCACTATGGCACGGTCGAGCGGATCGCCAACGAGGAGCAGCAGAACTTCACGGTCGCCTCGGCCGAGCAGCGCGACAGCAACGGCCTGTTCTTCGTGCAAGGCTTCATCGACGGGCCGCCGCCGCTGCCACAGAGCAACATTGACGCCAACCCCGGCGGTACGATGGCCGGGGTCACGCACTACGGGATCACCGAGAAGCAGTCGACCGAAGCGACCAGTCGCCAGGGCTTCAAGTTCGGCGTGCGGACCGAGGGCGCGGTGACGGCGATGGGCGCGGGTCCGGCCTGGGACATCAGCATGAGCCACTCGATCGCCTCGGGGTTCGGGACCACCGAAGAAGTGGAGCTGTCGACCAACGCGGAGGTGCACTCGAGCATCGTCAACAATCGCGTGCAGCCGCTCGGGGCGGTGTTCGGGCGCGGGATCATGCTGACCGCCGACAAGTTCTACTTCCGCGACGCCGCCGGTCAGCGGGTCACCAACGCGCCGGCGGTCTCGGTCGTGCAAGCGCGCTGGACCAACGCGATCTCGCGGCCATTCACGACCGCGACCAGCGTCCCCGGTGATCTCGAGTCATACCGGCCCGAGGCCTGGAACCAGCGGATGCGGCCGATCTACCAGGATCTCTACGGCGTCGACGTGAATTACATGACCGATATCGTCGAGCGCTACGCGCTGGTGCTCTCGACCAAGGGCCAGCAAAAGAACTACCTCTCGACCAGCTGGCACGTCGCCGGCGGCGTCTCGGAGGGGCTCGCGATGACGGTCAGCGAGTTCCGCGAGGAGTCCTATCGCTTCGACGCGGCGGTGTGGGCCGGGATCAAGGTCGACTTCGACGGCATCATCGAGGCCACGGCGATGGCGGGCGTCGAGTTCAGCCTCGAGACCACGCAAAATACCGTGAACAGCGGCGGCTTCTCGATCGACACGCGCGTCGAGGTGCCCGATCCCGGCGACAACCCTGGGGTGACCGTCTACGACTATCGCCTGTATTTCCTGCCGCCGCCGAATGACGGGAGTCCCTACAATTGGACCGACGAGCTGCTCGCGTCGCTAGACAAATATCCCGACGCCAACAAGCCGTTGATCGGTTCGGTCGACCCCGGCTCGAAGTGCTGGAAGATCATGTATGTGGTCACGTACATTCAGTACGCGACCACCGTCGCGCGCCTCGTCGACTTCGGGCTGCCCAAGTCCATCGCCGACGATCTCGTCGCGCGGGGCATCGGCGGCACCACGCGGCTGATCGCGGAGCTCGGCATCCCGGCCGACGCCGACCTGGCCAGCCTCGCGCCGACGACCGATGCACGCGAGGAGGCGATCCGGGCCGCGCTGCGCAAGTGGAACCGTAGCTGCGTGTAGCGGCGCTCGAGCCCGAGCCACGGCGAGCTGTGGCTCGGGCGAACTCAGCCCTGCACGAACACCCGCAGCACTCGACGCTCGAGCTCGGTCTCGGAGTGATGGGCGACCACGGTGT
>DATLLB010000974.1:0-2242 GCA_035538075.1 Enhygromyxa sp. | reverse complement strand
GCCGAGTGGTGGCGGTCCGCCGAGGGATGGCGGTCCGCCGAGCGACGGCGGCCCGCCAACGAACATCGGCGGCGGCCCGCCGAGCGACGGCGGTCCACCGAGGGGAGGCGGTCCCCCAAGCGGAGGCGGTCCATCGAAGCGCGCCTGCGAGAGCGACGGCGGCCCATCGAGCGATGGCGGCCCACCTGCAAAGCCTTGATGCAGCGGCGGCGGACCACCGACCAAGTCACGCATGCCGCCTTGAATGGTCGACGGCATGTGCGGATCGCGAGGCAGCTCGGCGCCCTCGGAGACGGCCTGGATCGGCATCGTCGGCGCCCGCGGGACGCGGGTCATCGGCGCGCCTGCTTGAACGTGATCGTAGCTGCCGCTCGGGTGGGTGGCCGCGCCCTCCTCCCACGTGAAGCGCATCTCGAGCTTGCCGATCGTGACGCTCAGGCTCTCGCCGATCACGAACGCCTGGCCGGCCTCGACCCGACGTCCGTCGATCGTCGAGCCGTTGGTCGAGCCGAGATCCGTGAACGCGCCGCCGCTGTGGTCGAACTCGATCTTCGCGTGCCAGCCGGACACGAACCCGAAGCTCAGCACCAGATCGTTGCGAGGGTTTCGGCCGACGCGGACCGGTGAGCGAGAGTATCGCTCCTCGCGAGTCCGACCGCTCTCGGAGTCGTAGACGTGGACCTTGAGCACTCGCATCGTCAGCTCCCCCCCTGATCCGCTTGCTCGAGTAGCTGCTTCGCTTCGTCGAGCGAGACGATCACCCGGGTCTCCTCGCCCTGCAACCCGGCGTCGTCGCTCATCGCCAGCCATGCGTCGTCGGACAGCCGGCTCTTGCCGAGGATCATCGCGATCCGCGACTCACGACCCAAGACCAGCTCGAGCTCGAACGACAACAGATCGAGCAGCTCGCGGACGGCGAAGAACGCCTCGCCGCCGGCCAGGAACCGGCGCAGGCCGGCTTGATCGAGCGGGCCGACGACCACCTGCGCCTTGCCGGCGCGATGCATGCACATGTCACCGATGATCGCGCTGACGCCGAGGTGAGAGTTCTGGACCGCGAGCCGGATCTTGTGATCGGGATCGATGTCGGCCCACGAGCCCTTGAACTGCTTGACCTTGACCTCGGCGCCGTCGAGCTGGTGCTCGAGGATCTCCATGATCGCGAGCTCGACGGTCTTGGCCGTGCGCGCGGAGCTGGCCAGCAGCGGAGCGATGCGCAGCAGATCGAGCGGCCGGATGTAGCGCAGCGGCGGGCGATCGTAGGCGTCGATGCCGAGCATCGCGAGCAGCCGCAAGCTCCAGCGATCGCGCCCGTCGGTCGCGTACTCGTTGGGCCAGTCGTACTTGCGGACCGCCCGGTAGAGCAGGCTGTGCAGCCGATGGTGGAAGAGATCGAAGAAGTCCGCCTTGGTCTGGCCCTCTTCGTCCTGGTGGGCGGCCTCGCTGGCGAGGTAGGTGGGCAGCGGGCTGCCGGTGCCGGTCAGGCCGACGATGTTGAGCGTGAGCTCGAGCAGGTGGTTGGGACCGTCGTGCCCCCTACGCTCGCGCTCGCGGATCTCCACGTCCTCGATGTCGCCGGGCTTGAACGCGAGCGAGCGCGCGTGTCGAAACCGCAGCGCCTCCTCGGTGTAGGGCCCGTCGCCGCCGACGCGCTTGGCCTGCCGGGTCAGCTCCTCGAGCAGCCCGATGACCACGAACGGATCGTAGGCGCTGGGCTCCTCGATCAAGCGATCCAGCCAGGCCGGACGACCGGCCTCGCTTAGAGGATCCTGTGGTGGCCGTTCCTGGGGTCCCATCGGAACTCGATCTTCGACGGGTGCAGTCGCACCCGCAGCTCGTGGAAGGAGTTGATGCTGCAGTAGGTCGCGAGCAGCTCGTCGAGCACGAGCCCGAACAGGTGCGCGTCGCCGATGCTGGCGAAGCGGGTCTCGTCGAGCTCGAGCGTGGTCTCGGCCCCACGCACGGGCGCGCCCTCGAGCATCCGCGTGACGGCCTTGAACTCGGTCGTGCGGATCGCATCGACGCGCAGCTCGTTGGCGCGGCCGGCCGGAGAGCCCGAGCCCGCCAGGAAGTTGTAGAGCGAGAGCAGCAGCTTGAGGCTCTCGGGCTGGGTCACGCGGCGGCGGTTGAGCGCGAGGTGAGCGAGCAGCCGCCACTGCAGCTCGCTGGCCAGCGGCGCCCGAACCGGGGGGCTGACCGCGGTGATGTTGGTGAAGTCCGGGACCGAGCTGCCGCGCACCGG
>DATLLB010000973.1:0-8719 GCA_035538075.1 Enhygromyxa sp. | reverse complement strand
GCTCGACGTAGCGGCCGCGCAACATCTCGTTGGTCAGGCGCTCGGGCGAGCGATCCTTGATGCGGATCGCCAGCGAGGTCAGGCCGGTGATGTCGTCGATCTCGGTCGCGAGCTCGAGGCCGAGCCCGATCGGCGGCTCGGCGTACATCACCGAGGACATCAAGGAATTGCGCAGCACGTTGGCGAGGATGTCGTGCAGATCGGTCGGGAAGATGCGGACCTGCTGGCCCTCGCCCTCGATCTCGAGCGGAGCGATGGCCACGCCCGCGAACTTGTCCTCGGTCGCGACCTGCTCGTAGACCGACGCGATGAACTCGGCGTCGACCTTGGCGATGCACAGCGAGCGGATCACGTCGCTGAGTCGATCGAAGGCCCGGCGACCGAGCACGTCGCCGGCCCGCAGCAGCACGCGCGCGAGCTCGAGCTTCTTGCTGGCCCGCAGCCCGCCCGGATGGCGCAGCCACTTGGCCTTGGCCGCGACGTCCTCGAAGGCCTTGAGCATGGCCTTGAAGGTTGGATCCTTGCGGCGCAGGTTGAGCGTCACGCCGTGCGCCCGAGCGACCTGCTCGAGCTCGCCGACGTAGCCGAGGAAGCGCCCGTAGATGCCTCGTCGCTCGCCGCGGTGCGGATCGGCCTCGCCCGCGGCGTCGCCGAACAGCCGCCGAGCGAGCAGCGTGGCGCGAGCCTCCGCGACGGGCTCGTCGAGCTCGAGCGCGCGCCCGACATCCGACAAGAACGCGGTGTTGTGCTTGAGGATCTCGTGGCGGATCAGGCTCAGGATCCGCGCGACCTCGGGGAAGCAGCTCGGCGAGCGCTCGAGCAGCTGCGGCAGCGAGGCGCCCCGGAAGCGCCGCCAGATCAACGCGGTCGGGATCGACAGCAAGATCAACGTACCCAGCGCGATCGCCAGGTAGATCTTGATGAACATCGCGTCCATCTGCTTGCGGAGCTCTTGCGCCGTGTCCCAGTAGACGTCGTAAGGCCCGGCTTCGCGCAGGTAGATGTCGAGCTGCTCGCTCGCGGCCCACAGCTGATAGCTGTCCCACAGCAGCTTGGCCAGACGGTAGCGGGCGATCACCGAGCCGAGATCGGCGGCCAGTCGCAGATGAGTGAAGCCTTCGTCGGAGTCGGCGAGCATCAGCCCGAGCCGCTCGTGGACCTCCATCTGGTTGGGATCGACCTCGAGGCTCTCGTCCCAGTAGACCCGCGCCTGCCCCTGGCGGCCTTCCTGCACGTACACGACCTGCGCGAGCATGTTGAGCAGCGCAGTCTCGCGGGGGAATTTCTCGCGCGCCTGCAGCAGCAGCCGCTCGGCGCGGTCCCACTCGCCGTGCTCGGCCCCCAACACATAGGCCTCGCTGATCAGGCGGTGCAGCTCGGGATCGAGGCGGCCGACGTGCGAGGGCAGCGGCGGCGGCACGAACGGCACGTCGTCCTTGACCTCGCGCCCGAGCGCATCGATGGCCTCGATCGCGGCCTCGCGCTTGGGATCGTCGGCATCGGCGAATTCCAGGAAATCGCGGAAGTGCTCGATCGCCGCTTCTTTGTCGGAGCGGGTGTAGAGCTCGCCGAGATGAAAATGCAGCACGTGCAGGTCGGGCCGCAGGCGCAGCGCCATGTCGAGGTGCGTACGCGCCTGCTCGTCCTCGGCGCCCGAAAATTCTTTCTTGTAGAGCAGCCCCAGCGCCATGTGGGCGGAGTAGTCGTAGCGCTCCATCGCGATCGCGCGCTTGTACGACTTGATCGCAGACTGGAAATCCTTGGTGCGGGCGTAGACCTCACCGAGGTAGTAGTGCGCGCGCGGATACCATGCCGACTTGAGCACCGCGTACTCGAGCTCCTGCTGGGCAGTCTCGTAGTCGCGCGCCCGCAGGGCCGCAATTCCGCGGTCGTAGGCGGCCTCGGCTTCGGGCGTGGGCCTGCCACCTTGCAGCTCCTGGATCTCGGCGACCGCGAGCTGGATCTGCAGCTCTTCGATCGCTTGCTTGCCGTCGCGCACCGCCGCGACCTCGTCGGGGTGCGAGGTCAGGATCTGCTCGTAGACCGCGAGCGCCTGCTCGGATCGCTCGAGCTTGCGCAGCAGATCGCCCTCGAGCTGCAGGGCCGCGAGCGTGGGCACGGTGCCGGCCTCCTTGCACTCCCGCCGATACGCGTCGAGGTGCACGATCGCGGCCTCGAGGTGGCGACGCTGCTGCGCCTCGCTGTGCGAGACGTCGGCCTCGGCCGCGTGCAGCTCGGCCGCGACCACGCGGATGTCGTCCGGTCGACCGGGCTGGCCGGGCTCCTCCTCGGCCAGCTCCTCGGCGAACCCGAGCCGCTCGCCGGCGTACGCGTCACCGCACTCGCCCATCCACGCGACCGCGTTGGCGCGCTCCGACAGCCACAGCCCGCGCGGATCGTAGACCTGCAGCAACGTGAGATCCTCGATCGCCAGCCGCGGACAACGACCCTGCGGGATCGCCCGCTTGTGGGCCTGAGCGCGGCCACGCAAGGCCTCGGGATCGCCGTCGTGGATGTCGAGCGCCGCCGTGTACTCGGAGATGGCCTCCTGCCAGCGGCGCTGCTGCATGGCTCGCTTGGCGCGGCCGATGTGATCTTGAAAGGCGGTCTCGCGCTGCTGCTCGATCGTGATTGGATCGATGAGCTCGCCGCCGGTCTCTTCGACGCCCGGAAGGTCGGGATCCGGCGGCGGCAGTGGATCCCGCGGCGGCGCGGCCTCGGTCGTGCTCGCCCAGGCGAGCAGCACGAGAAGCGCCGCTGCCCTGCCCGTTCGCGTGCGCATGCGAAGCATCTCAGCTCCCCCGCGTGCGCTTGAGCTCGCGCAGCTTGATGCCCAGCTGGTTCATGCGCAGCTGCACCTTGCGCCCCGAGTCGGGGTCGGCGAGCAAAAATTCGCCGACCCGCGAGAGGTCGCCACCAAAGTGATGATAAAGCCGCTCGAGATACTGCTTCTCGACCTCGCAGCTGATCGCATTGAGCGACTCGGCCGGACCCACGCGCAGGCTCAGCCGCAGGCTGCCGCCGTCGTCGCCCAGCTCGGCATCGTCGCTGCCGTTGTTCGGCTCGCCGCCGAGCCCAGCCTCGGCGAAGGGGCGCAGCAGATCGCGGATGGTTCGCGGCTGGATCACGATCACGTCCGGCCGCGCGTCGAGCTCGCCGTCGCCTCGCTCGGTCGGCTCGATCTGATCGACGCGATCGACCAGCTCGACCAGGGTGAAGGTCACCAGGTTCGAGAGCACCATCTCGAACTGCCGGAAGTTGCCCGGCCAGCTGAAGTCCTGCAGCAGCTTGTAGCTGTTTTGGTGCAGCAGCATGTGGATGCGCCGCGCGTCCTGCCGACTCGGGACCTTGCGCCCGACGGTCACGCGCAGGCGCTCGTGCTCGGCCGGAATCCCGAGCTGCCGCTGCTCGGCGTACTGGACCAAGAGATCGCGGTTGTAGCCGCTCTGGCACACGCGCTCGATGAAGAACTCGAGCAGGTGCTGAAAGTCGTCGCGGCGCTGACGAAGGCTCGGCAGCGTGACCGCGGTCGCCGGGTTGAGGCGCATGTAGAGGTCCTCGCGGAAGCGCCCGGATCGGACCATCTGCGCCAAGTTCTCGTTGGTCGCGACGACCAGCTTCACGTCGGCGACGCGCTCCTCGACCGAGCCGACCGGACGATAGCGGCCCTCCTGCAGCACCAGCAGCAGCGACTTCTGCAGCTCGAGCGAGAGGTTGCCGATCTCGTCCAGAAACAAGGTGCCGCCGTGCGCCCGCGCGAGCACGCCTTCACGCGAGCTGCTCGCGCCCGTGTACGCGCCCTTGACCACACCAAACAGGTGCGCGGCCATCAGCTCCGACGGGATGGTCGAGAGATCGACGGCCATGAACGCGCCGGTCCGCTGCGAGTGCGGGTGGATGTACTCGCGCGCGAGCAGGCTCTTGCCGGTGCCGGTCTCACCTTGAATGATGATCGGCAGCTGCCCGCGAGCGAGGATCGCCACGCGCCGCCGCAGGTCGGACATCGCCGCGACCGTGCCCCAATAGAACGGCCCGTCATTCTCGGCCGGTCGCTCGGCGCGAGCGAGGATGCCCTCGACCTGGACCTTGAGCGCGCGCGCGTCGAGGTACTCGTCGTCGAGCAGGTAGGTGTAGTCCTCGGCGTTGAGCCGCTCGGCGTCGGCCTCGAGCGGCAGATCGTCGAGCGAGGTCATCACGATGACCGGCAGATCGGGGTAGCGGCCGCGCAGACGATCGAGGATCCGCAGCCCCTGCGAGCGACGCAGGCGCTCGAGCGTGCGCTCGGCGTCACCCTTGGCAAACAGCGCCGACTTGTCCTCGGGCAGCAAGTCGTCGGCGGGGATGTCGAAGTGCACGTCGAGCAGCACGAGATCGATGCTCCGGCGCGAACGCGCCAGGAGCTCCGAAGCTTCCCGATGGTTGCGAGCCGGCCCGACAAACTCGTGCTCGGGCATGAAGCGCCGGCACAGCTCGAGGTACTTGTCTTCGTCGTCGATGATCAGGATCGACGACACGTCAGCGCTCCTTGGCCCGCGTCTTGAGCAAGCGACGATGCAGCTCGAGCAGCTGCGTACGAATGTCGCGCTGCGCCGCGCGAATGTGGGTCCGTGCGCGCGCGATCGCCTGGCGATCGTCGGCGGCCAGCGCGGAGCCGACTTGCTCGAGCTGCGCGACCGCCTGGGCCACGGCCGCGAGCTCGGGCTCGAGCGGGCGCGGGAGCTCGGGCTCGAAGCTACGCCACACCTCCCACGCGGCCTCGCGTCGATCGCCGTGCTTGCGGGTCTCGAGCAGATCGGCGCGCAGCGCCGTGATCAGCTCGTCGCCGATCGGGCCCTCCCACAGCGCGTCATCGAGGTTCGCCGACGTCCAGGCCACGTACTTGCCCAGATCGTGCTTGAGCGCGGCGACCTGCTCGAGCAGGTCCGCGCGGCTTTGCATGGGTCCCTCGCCACCCGCCACGGTACCGCGAAGCATCCCGCAGTCACTCGAAGCCCGCAACCATCGTGGTCTTGATGGCGGCCATTCGGCTGGCCGCCCCCACGCCAAGCAAAGCCTGTCGTGGGACCCCCACCCCTCCGGTCGTGGCGCCCAGTCCGATTGTCCGTGATAAACCCAGCCAAACCCGAACATGTGCGGCATCGTCGGCTACTGGCGCCTCGGCGGGCTCGAGTCCTCCGCACCCGCCAACCTCGCGGCGATGATCGACGCGCTGGCGCACCGCGGCCCGGACGGGCGCGGGCAATTTCTCGATCCCGAGCGCGGCCTGGCGATGGGCCACACGCGGCTGCGCATCAATGATCTGCGCGGCGGCGAGCAGCCGCTGCGCTCGGCCGACGGCGGCACGATCCTGACCGCCAACAATCAGTTCTACGACTTCAAGTCGATCCGCGCGCAGCTCAGCTGCCTCGGCGAGCGCTTCATCAGCAAGTCCGACGCCGAGATCGCGCTCGCGCTCTACCGTCGCCATGGCCTCGACTTCGTCGAGCACCTGCGCGGCGAGTTTGCCTTCGCGCTCTACGACTTCAACGAAGAGCGGCTGGTGCTCACGCGCGATCGCTTCGGCATCAAGCCGCTCTACGTGCACCAGACCCGCGACGCGATCTATTGGGCCTCGGAGATCAAGGCGCTGCTCCGCCACCCGATGGTGCCACGCCGCCTCGACGCCCGCGCCGTGCTCCACCAGATGATGCAGATCATGGCCCCGGGCATGACCGCGTTCGAGCAGATCGAGGCGGTCGAGCCCGGCCACATGCTGGTGCTGCGCCGCCGTGGTGATCGCCTCGAACGCGAGCAGCGAGTCTACTGGGATCTGAGCTTCCCGCTGGCCGCCGAGCGATCGGGCCACGCGGGTCCGCGCGAGTGGATCAACGGCGTGCGCGAGCGCCTGGTCGACGCCGTCGAGGTGCGGCTCGACGCCGACGTGCCGGTCGGCTGCTACCTCTCGGGCGGCCTCGACTCGTGCTCGATCCTCGGCATCGCCAGCGCCGTGCAGCAGTCGCCGATCACGGCGTACACGATCGGCTTCGAGCACCCCGCCTACGACGAGTCCTCGCTCGCCGCGGAGGTGGCTCGCGCGAACGGTGCCAAGCACGAGCTGCTGCGTCTGCGCGCGCAGGATCTGCACGGCGAACCATTCGAGCGCGTCGTCTGGCACACGGAGCGGAGCTTCTACAACACTCTCGCGGTCGCCAAGTGGCAGATGAGCCGGCGCGTGCGCGAGTGCGGCGGCAAGGCGGTGATCACCGGCGAGGGCAGCGACGAGCTGTTCTCCGGCTACTCCTTCTTCAAGCACGACCTGCGGGTCCACGGCGGCGAGCAGCGCGAGCACCCGCATTACCACGCCAGCGCAGACGAACGACGCGCCACGCATCCGGCGTGGGTCGAGCTGATCGGCTTCACGCCGACCTGGCTGCAGCCGTGGATCGTCACGCTCGAGCGCGCGCGTCCGCTGCTCGCAGCGCCGCTTCGTGAGCAGCTCGGCGACTACGATCCGCTCGCAGCGATCGCCGCGAAGCTCGACCGCAGCCAGATCGAGGGGCGCCACCTGCTCGATCGCCTGCAATACAGTTGGATCAAGACCATGCTCGAGGGTCAGATCCTCAGCTGGGGTGGCGACCGAGTCGACATGGCCAACGCCGTCGAGTCGCGCCCCGCCTTCCTCGATCACCCGCTCGCCGACTTCGCCCGCATGATCCCGCCCGAGTATCGGATTCAATCCGGCGTCGAAAAGTGGGTGCTACGCGAGGCGATGCGCGGCGTCCTCCCGCCCAGCATCTACGAACGCGAGAAGTTTGCGTTCCTGGCCCCGCCCAGCGACAGCGCGGAGCTCATCGAGCGCCACGCCTCACGCGAGGCGTTGCACGAGACCGGCCTCTTCGATCCCGACCGCACCGCCGCCTTCTTCGCTGACCGCCCCAACGCCGATGATTGGCCGCAGGCGATCCGCCACGACATCCTCCGCAACCACATCCTCGGATTGCAGCTCCTCCACCGCCACTTCGTGCGGTAGCGATGGCCTGCTAGCCCACGCCCTCGGGCAGAGAGTACCGCGTGGCCCGGGCGCGACCGGTGCTGTGAACCTTGCCGACGCGGCGCATCCACGACAGGTATCCGCGCAGCTCGAGCGTATCCACGTCGAGCTTCTTGGCGAGCTGCCCGATCGTCAGCCCGGGGCTGCGGGTGAGCACCTCGAGGATGCGCCGATACATGTACTCTTCGCGGCTCTGGCTGTCGGCCGAGGTCGCTACCTTGTGGCGGGTCCCGGAAGTGCCCTTCACTGCACCGCTGGCCGTCATCAGCGCCTCTTCGAGGTCAGCCAGGGTCAGCTCGCGCATCGCATCGCCGGCCTCGCTGGCGAGCAGCTCGCGGATGGTAGTGGTCAGGGGGGCGTGGGCCAGCGTCTGCTTTGCAGCCTTGCGCAGGCCCGAGCGATTGTTAGCGAGGGCGTTCTCGAGTAGTCGAGCGATCTCCAACATGGCTCGTCCAATGCAGCCCGGTGTCCGGGCGTCAATGCAGCCCGTTACCGGGCGTGAAGACGAATCCCGTGCTCATTCGAGGTCACGGTGGTCGAAATGTGGCCGGACTATGCCACCGGATTTCGACGCTGCCAAGCCCCGCGTCACTGACAAGTCAGATATCCGATGTCGAGCTCCCGACTGCTGCACGAGTAGCAGCAATCGTCACAGCCTTGCGTGAAGTCGAGCCCGACACCGTAGACCAGCCCACTCTCGGTCTCGGCGCCAAAGCAGATCAGCTCTCCGTCCTCGCAGACGATCGTCTCCAGCCCGTCGTAACCAAGGCCGGGCGTCCAATACACCGCTTCACCCGCAGGCCACGTCCAGTCGCGGCTGTCCGAGAACAACTTCCAGGCCACGTCTGCGTCGTCGTTGCAGTCGTCGGTCACTCGCCAGCTCATGATCGGCGAGCAGCCCTCGCCGCGCGGGTCGGTGCCTTCGTATCCGTCTTCGCAGTAGCACGAGCCGCGATAGTCGTAGGCGAACGGACCGCACTCGGTGTCCTCGACGTAGAAGACACAGCCGAGCCCGACGGCGCCAGCAAAGCCGGCGAGCAACGAGGCGGTACGGGCGAGCGAACGTGACGAGTTGCGCATGGGAGCTCCGGCTCGCGTCGACGGTCTGCGGTCGAACCGCGCGAGGCGAAGGCCACGATAGCCCGTCCGGCACCGCTTGCCTGCGGGGGCTCCCCGCGCCGCGTTTCGGGGAGTTTCCCTCGGTTCTGCGCTTGCGCTCGCGCCGACGTGGCGGTTTTGCGTACCGCTTGGCCTAGCAGGCCATCGGAAAAGTCCTCGCGCCGCCTCGCTTGGTCTTTTCACCGAGGGCGGTGTCGCCGAAAGCTCGCAGTATCCCGATACAGCTTCGTTTCGGCTCCTAGCCCTCGACGAAAATCCCCGGCGCGATCCGCCACGACGACTTTTCCGATGGCCTGCTAGCAGCCTGTGCAGTAGCGAAACCCACCGCTGCGACGCCGATGTTGCGCAGAAACCTCCCGGTTGGAAATCGGAGTCTCTGCGAGCGTCCTGCTACCATCGGACCAACGCGTGTTCCCACCCGACCAGACCGCCGAGTTGAGTACGCCCGCGGGCCGCAGGCCGCCTCGCGCGGACGTCGCTTCGGCGGCGGACTCGATCCCCGACGGCCGCAGTCACCATCGAGCGCCTTCCAAGGTCGGCGTCTGGGAAGAAGGTGCGGTCATCAACGAT